>CADCTM010000189.1 GCA_902805485.1 uncultured Coleofasciculus sp.
CCCCGGGATAATTCTCGCGGGGAGAATCAATTCAAAGTTCCCCTTATTAAGGGGAATTTAGGGGGATCTCACCCACAGAAACGAAGCAAATAATAGTTGGAAAACACGCCCTTGGTTTTAACCTGCGGACAATCTGCTTCAAAAACGAGGCGTCGGCAACACTCGTTGACCAACGGGAACTCCGGCAGTTTGCTGATTCAAATAGTTATAAACCAAGCGAGAAACCTGACGAATAAAATCTCTTCCCCGCGTATCATTGTAAGGACGCCTGACAAAAATTCCAGCCAAATAATGCTTACCATTTGGCATCATAATCAGCCCCGCATCGCCAATTAAAAACCCAATATCTCCGGTTTTGTGAGCAATATCTGCGCCTGAACCAAGACCCGCAGGGAGTAAACTTCGAGTTACAGTATTCCGCAAAATATTCAAAGATTGCTCTCGACTTGATGGAGAAAGCAGCTTCTCTTTAGTTACTAATGCTAGCAACCGCACCATATCTTTAGAACTAGTTGTATTCGTTCCGCCAAAATCGCCCAGCAAATTACGAATTACTGTATCTTTTAGTCCCCAACTGCGGAAACGTTCATTTAGCTTCTTGATCCCGCCTAAACGATCAATAATCATATTTGTGGCAGTATTATCGCTGATCGTAATCATTTTGGTGACAGTTTCTCTGGCACTATAACGACTGCCCACAGGGTCATCCTGCATCTCTCCAGAACCATTAGTAATCAAGTCGCGCCGCATTACCAAAGTTTCGTCTAACCGAACTTTTCCAGCATCTAAATCCTGAAAAAAGGCAATGAGAATTGGCAATTTTATGGTACTTGCAGCGGGAAAAACGCGATCGCCTTGAATATCCAAATAATTGCCCGTATCCAAATCTACGAAAAACATCCCCGTCTTCAGGAAATTATACCGAGCCATCAACGCTTCAACCTGAGACTGAAGCCCTTGCATTTCCGTATTCAAACGCACTACCCCAGTTAATTGTTCCGGTGGCGGTGCTATGACAGGAATCGTCTGTGCCGGTTGACTAATCGGCGCAATTGCCCCAATTTGTAAGGGAGAATTGCCAGAAACTCGCTCAGGCGTCGGTAACTGGACAAACCAATGAGTCGAGGAGGCGCCTCGAACCTTAACTTTTGTCGCGTCTAACTTGTAACCCGGCGCCAATTCAATCACCATCCGAGTCGTGTTAGCGTCAAACTGTCCCACCCGAATCTCCTGAATCACCGCACCCACTTTTTCACTCGTTTTCGGGCGTCCTAAAGTGATTCCCGGCAAATCGATAATTAAACGGTTAGGGTTAAAAATCAGTTGAACTTTCGGTTCAACTCCCTCATCTGTCGTCAAATCAAGCTGATTTTGAGCAGCATTAAAATTCCAAGAGGTTAAACTATCCGCCTGTGCCGGATGGGAAAGCAGAAAAAAACTCACAAAGCTCGGTAAGAGCCAGCGTACTTTCAAGACCATGTATCCTTATTTTAGGTAGTATCAGTTCAAGCTTTTAGCTGAATCGCTTCAATCCTCACCCACACCACTGTATCGGGATCACTCCCTTATCCCTTATATCAAGGGTTGCATCTAACCGATGATAGATGATTCAGAATGACAATCTCTCAAAAAAGTTTCCCACTACACGAAAAAATCTGGGCGTTGCTGAAATCTTGAAATGATTTTTGTGTCGGGGTAATGCCCCATCCTTACCCTATTCAAAGCTAAAAAATCAGATTATTTAGCCGAAAATGGCGTAAACTTCCCTCCCAAGCCTTCGACAATCGTCTGAGTATTAGCAACTAACATCTTCTTGTAAGTATCCGCCTCAGTCCCCTTTTCTCCCAGTCCATCGGCAAAGATTTCTCGCTGTGAAACCTTTACATTCGCCTCTTTCGCCACTGCCTCAATTAACTTTGGGTTAATCGTCGTTTCCGCAAAAATCGTTGACACCCCGGTTGTCTTAATATCTTTCACCAAATCTTTTACTCTGCCTGCTGTCGGTTTTTCCTCAGTAGTAATTCCCTGCAATGCCCCTTCAACAGGAATCCCGTAGGCATTAGAGTAGTAACCTAACGCCTCATGAGTTGTAATCAACTTACGTTGATTAGCGGGAATTGTCTTAATTTGCGCTTTAATCCAGCTATCTACCTGCTTCAGTTCGCCCGTCAATTTTTCGGCATTGCTGGTATATTTCGCCGCATTACTCGGAGATATCTTGCCCAAATTATCCCGAACTACCTGAACAATTCGCACCCCATTTTGAGCATTATGCCAAACATGAGGCTCGGCTTCGCCATGATCATGTCCAGCTTCAGCTTTTTCTCCCGCTTTCTCATGTTCATGTTCTTCACCTTTAAGAGGTGTTGGAACCGCTATTTCATTAACTGCGACTTTAGGAGCAGAATTTTTATTTGCCTTGATTAATTTAATTAAATCCGGTTCAAAATTGTGACCATTGTACAGGATGAGCTGGGCTTGCTCGATCGCTTTTCGGTCATCGGGTTTGGGTTCGTAAACATGAGGATCAGAACCGGCGGGAATTAAACATTTTAAGTCAACGGTATCTTGTGCAATTTCTTGAGTAACATCACAAAGCACACTGCTGGTTGCGACGACTTTCGGTTTATCGGTGTTTGAGGCGGCACTAGAAGCCTTGGGAGATGAATTCGTGGCTTGTTGAGGTGTGCCACAACTTGTTGTACCGAATGCGATCGCTAATGTTGCCACACTGCCGAGGAGACGAGTTTTAATTGAAAAGCTTTTTAACATAACCAGCCCTTGAACAAGGTACTATATTGGGATGAGAATCATTATCATACATAATTGAACAGTCAAGTTCGGACGATTTGTAGTTGATCAGAAAAATCTCAGGAGATTCATGTCACTTAACATCAGTTCAGAGATGATTGAGCAAGCTCAAGCAGGGAAAGTTGATAAAGACGCTTTCGTTGAGAGCATCAAGCAGTCATTGCCTTATGATTTTGGTGTTGTTGAAAGCCTTGCCAAACGCTTGGCACAAGGCGAAGCAGAATGGGTACAGCATTCCGTTTCGCCACCGAGTGAAGCGGCTCGTGGTCAACTTTTGCGGATGATGGGTGGAGATGCAATTCGGGGTGCCGTTGAACGTCACTTTGGACTAAAGTTTGCTTTTCAAAACTGCCACACAACAGCCGCTTTTCGCCCAGAAGACATCGGTTCACCCGCCTATGAAGACTTTATTTCGATTCAAAGCCAAATTCTCAACCAGACTCCTGAATTGAGAGACTGCTAAAGCGGCAGCAACGGTTCTAAGTGCCAGAGCCTTTGCTGTAGTCGAAATTTAGAGACATACGGTAAGATTGATTATTATTATCAAAAACTCAAGATGTTAGAGGTTCAGCATTTAGCTGTTAACTACCGAGGGATTCGTGCTTTAGGAGATATTAGTTTTAGCCTGGAACCAGGGCAATTGGTTGGCGTACTTGGTCCAAATGGCGCCGGCAAAAGCACGATGATTAAAGCGATGCTGGGCCTAATTCCTGCGATGAGTGGGGTGATAAAGTTTGGCGGAATTGACCTGAAACGGCGATTGTGTTGCTGTGCTTATATGCCACAGCGATCGCAAATTGACTGGGATTATCCCGCAACAGTTTGGACTGTGGTGATGATGGGGCGTACTGCACACACTGGCTGGTTTCGCTCACCGAATCGTAAATCTAAAGATATTGTCGCATCAGCGCTGCACCGCGTGGGAATTTGGGAACTACGCCACCGTCAAATTGGCGAGCTTTCAGGGGGACAGCAGCAACGGGTATTTTTAGCAAGGGCGATCGCACAACAAGCGGAATTATTTTTATTTGATGAACCTCTTGCTGGAATTGATAAAAAAACCGAAGCGATTCTTTTCCAGATTTTTACTGAACTTAAAACAGAAGGAAAAACTTTATTAGTTAGTTCTCATGAATGGGGAGAAGCATTGATGAACTATGATCGATTACTGTTATTAAATCGAGAATTGATCGCCAATGGTTCTCCTCAAGAGGTTATGACTTTAGAAAATATTCAACGTGGCTAT
>CADCTM010000190.1 GCA_902805485.1 uncultured Coleofasciculus sp.
GATATAAATTCTCCAAGAATACTTGCCTCGACACCTTGTTGAGATCTCGGTTAATTTAGATACAGTATTTATCCCTTTTGCAGGGAGATGGCGTGAATAAAAATATTAACGAGAAACACTCACTGTTTATCCCTTTATTGAAGCTATAGGTGATTATATGGGGTTTTTTAAATTTTTTCCCCGAGAACTTAGTGATTAGTAAAAAGCGCAAAGCGATTAAGGACGGATACATTACTGAAATTACTGAAACACAAGAGTGGCTGCCAAAAGTCGAAACCCGACTCAAGGAAAAATCTATACTACGGGAGGAAAGTCAGCCAAAATTGACTTCCAGGAAATGCCAATAGACAATAGCACTCAGGGTTCATAATTGGTTAAATGCAAAAGGCAAGGAAACCAGCACGATCTAATCTTTAAGAAAGCGGTAAGCCTTAATCAGGCTAAGGCTTTTGAGGGGTCTGGATTTAACCTCACCTCAAAAAGAAAATCGTACAAGAGCGCAGATTCTGATCCCAAGCCCTAAAATAAGCAAGAAGTGTGGCGGCTTGTGGTGTAACTGAGGAGTTAACGTGTCAAAGTTCATCCCAAAGCATAAAGAAGAGCGAGGGGGACAGTTGGATTCAGAAATGGAACCGGAACTGGAACCTTCGTCTGCTCATGACGGCAATGTTCAACAAGATGATCAAGAACAGCCAAAATCTCAAAATTTCCTACTGGGGAAGTGCAAACAAGGAGCAACCCTTACCATCAAGGGGCTAAAGTCAGTTTCTCACTTGATTATCAAGCCATTTACAGGTCAAAACCCAATTTATCGCCATTATTGGTTTTGGCTAGGATTGGGTGTTAGTGGCTCCTGTATTGCTCTTTCCTATAGCTGGTATAAGTTAGAGAAAAGCATTCCTAATTCTACAAAGGATGTCTTGACCTTTGTCCGAAGAGACACAATAACGATTAAGGCGGCAGACGGGACAATTATCCAGCAAATTGGACCAACTACCCACGATACGGTTAAATTTCGGGAAGTTCCTAACACCCTGGTTCAAGCTTTCCTCGCTACCGAAGATCGCCGTTTTCAAGAGCATCATGGCGTAGATTACCAAGGTATTATCCGCGCTCTTCTGTCTAACCTTCAAGCCGGAGGAGTAGTAGAAGGCGGTAGCACAATTACTCAGCAGCTAGCTCGAATTGTCTACTTCGATCAGGAGCGTAGCGTTGAGCGTAAGCTTAAAGAAATGCGAATGTCGCAAAAAATTGAGCAGGATATTGATAAAGACCGGATTTTAGAACGTTATTTGAATTTGGTCTATTTAGGCTCAGGCGCTTATGGAATTGCTGATGCGGCTTGGGTCTACTTTAGTAAGCCGCTCTCAGATTTGACACTGCCAGAATGCGCCATGCTGGCAGGATTACCGGCGGCGCCGAGTGATTATTCACCGTTTGTCAACGTTAAAGCTGCTAAGGAACGCCGTGATGTGGTGTTGCTTAGGATGCAGGATAATGGTTTTATTACACCGGCTCAAGCCGAGGCGGCAATTGCCACGCCCATTAATACAAAACCCAGTAATCCGAAACGACTCGACCGAAAAGCAAACTACTTCACCGAATACATTCAACAGGAATTGCCGAAGTACGTTTCTAAACAGATATTGGCTGAGAAAGGCTTAACCATTGAAACCAGTCTAAATTTAGATTGGCAAGCCGCTGCTGAAAAAGCGGTTAAAGAAGTGGTGGAGCCAGATGGCAAATACGAAGGCTTTGAACAAGCTGCAATGGTGGCGATTGATCCACGTACCGGTCAGATTGGCGCATTGGTTGGGGGAAAGGATTTTTATAATCAACAATTTAATCGTGTTACCCAAGCTCAACGTCAGCCTGGATCTACCTTTAAGACATTTGTTTATAGCACAGCAATCGGCACAGGGATCTCTCCTAATCGAGGCTACCTAGATGCTCCTTTTTCTGTAGACGGTTACACGCCGAAGAACTACAACGACAATTACCGAGGCTGGATTAATATCCGAGAAGCCCTTACATCTTCACTAAACGTTGTTGCAGTTAAGACCATTATTGATGTTGGCTGGGACACGGTGGTTGAGCTGGCAAAAAAAATGGGCATTGAGTCCCCGCTTAATCCCACTTACTCTCTGGCATTAGGCTCGTCTGAGGTGAATTTGCTAGAGCTGACTAGTGCCTACGGGACTTTAGCCGCCGAGGGTGTTCACACCAAAGCTCACGGGATTCGCCGAATTCGCGATCGCCGGGGTAATGTGATTTATGAGGCAAAATTTAAAGGCGAGCAAGCGCTTGACTCAGAAAGTACGGCAATTATGACCTGGATGCTACGTAGTGTTGTCACTGATGGTACCGGTCGGGCTGCTCAATTGGGACGACCAGTTGCCGGGAAAACAGGGACTTCTGATGAGGCTCGTGACCTTTGGTTTATTGGCTATATTCCCCAAGTCGTGGCGGGTGTTTGGCTCGGCAATGACAACAACAAGCCAACGAGGGGTGCGAGTGGTACGGCTGCCTATACTTGGCGTCAGTTCATGGTGAAGGTCGTAAAAGACTTGAAGGTGGAGCAGTTCCCGGATCGCCCTAAGGACATAGAAAATCGTAAAGGCTCAATTAAACCCAAGAAGAGCAAACCGACTCGTGCTTTAGATAAAGCTCAAAGAAGTGAAAGTAGCAAACGCAGCAACTCGTCGTATAACCAGGAGAGGAACTATAACCGACAGGCACCGGCTGCTGAGGAGTCTACAGAGTATCGTTCTTCGAGACGGCGCTATAGGGAAGATTATGCTGAACCTGCACCGGAACGCTCTTACCGTCGTCGGGAGCCTGTAGAAGAAGCGGCGCCCCAATACTCGGAACCCAGACGTTCTGAGCGCAGCTACTCGGAACCGAGCTATTCGGAACCCAGACGTTCTGAACGAAGTTATTCGGAACCCAGACGTTCTGAACCGAGCTACTCGGAACCCAGACGTTCTGAGCGCAGTTATTCGGAACCCAGACGTTCTGAACCGAGCTACTCGGAACCGAGCTATTCGGAACCCAGACGTTCTGAACGCCGCCAAGAATCTTACCAACCTGCTCCAGAAGCTCCCAGACCTGCGGCTCCTCCTCCCGTGGAACCGAGGTTTGAGGCAGCGCCTGTCGCCCCGCCACCTGCGCCTCCTTCTTCCCGCAAAGCACCAGAACCTGCACTAGAGCAGGCTCCTGCTGCGCCCGAACCTCCTCCAGAGCCACCCGCACCAGCGGCAGAATAATGTGGGATTCTTCTTCAGCTAGGTAGATCAAACTCAGGAGTGATAAATCCTGTGCTTAGTTTTGATAGGATAACCAAAATACGATAAAGGGTTTACAAAAGTATGAATTTATTAATGGACGTAGGAGTCGAAGCAGCACCTCACTTTCCTGTTTCTTTTACCTTGGTTTACGTCGTGGGTTTTATTGCCGCCGTAAGCATTGGTTCAATTGCTTGGTACAACTCTAAGCGTCCCGTTGGTTGGGAAGGCAAGGAACGTCCTGATGTTGTCCCCAAAGTGGAAAAAGAAGAAAATCCAGGTCTCTAGAACTCAGAAAATTTTTGTTTGCAAAGTCGCACAAATTACTGCCTGCCTCTTTTCGTGACCTAGAGGCAGTCTTTTTGATTAACTTAACTCCTAATTCTAAATGAAGCTAGAAATTTGCCTATTTGTTGTTATAAATTGAACACTTTTTCTTGACATATTCAACATACTATGCAGTCAGACCGGGAAAGCTTGCGAGTTTTAGGTCTAACTGCACAGTTAAGGGAGCTTGTGGGGAAACAACGCTATTCACTTTTCGACGGTTGAGTAATTATTCCAGCTAAAGCACATAAACCATACCGCCCTTGCTGTCTTAACTACCCTTTAATAAGAAACTACCAACTTTAATCTCAAATTCTTCTTTACCTCTCGCATTTAGGGTTTTATTCGGGAAGCGCCGCGTAATCACTGCTTCTCAGGCGTCTGAGTAACCAGTCAAATCTCGCTTTTGCTAGCGGTACATTATCAAGCATTTCTGGAGAGAG
>CADCTM010000191.1 GCA_902805485.1 uncultured Coleofasciculus sp.
AACGTCGGGCTAATGAACTTGAGAACTTGACAAATTCAACCGTTGGGGTAGGCAGATGATAGGCAATTAAGTAGACGTGATATCACAGGGCGATTTCCTCCATATCAAGAGCGAGTTCACTGGATGAGGGCGCATCCAGCATTATTGTGGCCAACGCTAATTCCTCAAGTATTAGCTCTGCTAGTTGGGAAATCGAGGGACCCTGCATTATTTTCATTGTCGGCAAGTTCACTCCAGTCTCCTTATTTAGCCAGCTCCTTAGTTCGATCGCCATTAGCGAGTCAAGTCCCAGACTGGTCAACGATTCCGCAATGTCCAGTCTAGTGGCAGAAAAACCGAGTACCTTGGCTACTTGTTCTGTAATGCCCGACTCCAACAACTGTTGACCCTCTGCTGGAGGAGCAGACACGAGGGTGTCTCGGAGCGAATTTCCTTTGCTTTCCTGTTTTGTCTGTGGAAGGGACAAAGGGCGCACTCCCTGAATTTCTACCCAGAAATCCGTCAAGAATAGCCAGTTCGCCGATTGTTCTGACAAATAACGCGGCCAATTGATGGACGAAACCCCAACCTGTACAGGGGAATCCCGCAACAAATGCTCTAGTACCTGCAATGCTTGTTGAGGAGCCATGCTTTCCTCTCCTTTGAGCTTGAGACGATCAAGCAATTGGCCTCGAGCTGCCATTCCTATCTCACCCCAAGCTCCCCAGTTGATACTCATACCTGGTAATCCCTGCGCCCGACGATAAAAAGCCAAGGCATTCAGAAAATCATTAGCTGCACAGTAGTTGGCTTGACCAGCAGAACCTAACAGAGCGGCTGTGGAAGAAAACAGCACAAAGAAGTCAATTGACAGATTTTGGGTTAATGCGTGTAGATTCCACGCCCCTTGTACTTGTGGAGCCATTACTCGCTCAAAGCGCTGCCAAGAAAGCTGCTGTAGGATGCCATCATCGAGAACGCCTGCGCTGTGGATAATCCCCCGCAGCGGCTTTGCTGATTGCTCAATAAGAGCCAAGACTCGGGCTAGTTGCTCGTAATCGGATACATCAGCCGATGCTACGAGTACCGTAGCACCAAAAAGTTCTAACTCTTTTAACTGACTGTTTACCTCGTCACTAGGCTGTAAGCGATCTAATAGCACCAAATGTTGCGCACCACGTTCCACCAAAAAGCGAGCTACTGCTAAACCCAGATCCCCCAAGCCGCCAGTAATCAGATAGCTGCTATCTCCACGGAAACTAACACTAGATGAAGCCAAATCACCTAACAGAGTTTGACCGACACCGCTTTCGGTTGGGCGATGGCGCACCAGTCTGGC
This sequence comes from uncultured Coleofasciculus sp., assembly GCA_902805485.1. GTDB lineage: Bacteria > Cyanobacteriota > Cyanobacteriia > Cyanobacteriales > Coleofasciculaceae > CADCTM01. The sequence continues at coordinate 1,319 of CADCTM010000191.1, forward strand.
TACATAACGAGTTTGGGAGCGAAAAACAACTTGGTCTTCTGCATCTTCTGAGCAAATTTCCTCAAACAGGGTTGATGCTTCATCCCCCGTTGCTTCTGGATCTAAATCTATTAGCCCGCAGTTGAGTTCAGGGTGTTCTTGAGCGATCGCTCTCCCCATGCCCCATATGGGAGATTGAGCCACTCCTGGAAGGTGGTGACTGTTCACGGCTTGCGCTCCTTTGGTTACTAACCACAGGCGCGGAGGTTGAGATAATTTCTCAAGAAGTGCTTGGACTAAGTGCAACGTACTGCCACAACCTTTCAAAGAAGTTACTTCTAAGTCGGCTGCCGTTGGGACAGAGGCTGCATCTAAACTCCAGCAGTTTACCACAGAGTGCAAGTCAGGTACAGCGGCAAGCAGTTGCGAAAAGTGTTCTGGACTAGCTGGGTTTATCCTGAATTCAAAGGGGGCTATCTGTTCGTACTCCTTGCCGGGGAAAACTAGGGTACAAACCTCTCCTTGGGAACGAAGGAGTTCACCCAATTGCTGACCGACGCCTTGACTATCAGCCATCAGTAGCCAGTTCTTCGGTATGGCTGACTGGGGCAACGCTTCCGCTTGCGCTACAATCACTGCCGTCTGTAGCAAGTCTCTTATTGGATCGGGTAGAGCTACATCATTAAGGGAAACGCTCGTGGCTTGTTTAAAGCCTACCTCTTGTAAAAGAGTCTGCCACTGCGAAACACTTATCAAGAGGTAGTCGGGTCGCAACTCGCTGTCGCTAAACCTCCACCACCCTTCGGTTAACCCAAATGTCAGATCCACCCACCGTGCGGGAGCCGTATCTTCCACCAGCACCAGTATTCCGCCAGGAGCCAACAACTGCTTTAAGTGGTGCAAAGAGGCACGCAAATCGCTGGTGGCGTGCAGGACATTTGCTGCCACAATTAAATCATAATGATGTGTAAATCCTTGCTCAATCGGGTTTTTTTCAATATCCAAAACTTGATATTGCACAAACGGGTAATCTTTAAACCTTTCCTGCGCTTTGGCCATGAAAAAGGCTCCGATGTCAGTAAAGACATATTCTGTCCGGTCCGCTTCTAGATGCGGCAGAAGATAGGAGGTTGTTGCCCCAGTGCCAGCCCCAATTTCTAAAATCCGCAAGCCCCGTCCTTGAGGCAAATGTTCTAGGACTGATAGCACGGTTTCTTGAACTAGGGTATTCGTCACCCGCGAATTTGCGGAATCTTGATACAGCTTAGTTAGTGTAGTTGTGTCTCCTTCAGGGAATAGTAGTTGCAGGGGGTTGCACTTTCCCCGAAGTACCTCAGCAAGTCTTGATCCCCAACGTCCGAGAAGAGTTATCTCGGCTTCTGCTTCTGGACAGGACAGGGAAGCAATCGCCTTCTGTGGGTTTTGAATTTCCGGAAGTGAGACGACTTCCCAATGCTCGTCAATGCGTTGGAGTATCCCAACTTCAACCAGTATCTCCAGCAAACGCCTAAACAGTTGTTGGTGTTGAGTGACGACACCCAAATGCTCAGCTATTTGAGCTGTGGAAAAGCGCTCTTTGGGCTGAAACTCCCATCCCATTTGCCGGAAGGCAGAAACAATGTAAGCAACGCTCAAAGCTTCGAGTTGAGTTAATGCTTCCCCATAAACTGCCAAACTTGGCTGGGTCATCAACTGAACTAACCGGGGCCAGAGGCGTAAGCAAACTTCTTCCGGACTAGGCATATAATCTGGCGGGAGACCATAACTTACCTGGGGTCGCCATTCCACCTCATAAAGCCAATTTTTCCAGGATTCTTGCGAAATGCTTAACATCGCTTCCCGGCGGCGGGCGTGCATCACTTGCAAACCTTCTAGAACTGCAATTAGTTCCCCTTGTGGGGTGAACAGGCGAAAATCGGCACTCAGGCTTTGTTGATGCTGACCTTCTACTTTCCGCAACTGGGCATGGCACCACACGCTGTTTCCGGGACGACCCAAAACCCGCAGGCGATCTAAGCCTACTGGTACATAGGTATTTCGTTGACCCTCATCAGAGGGAATTTCTCCTAAAACAGCTAAGCAAGTGTCTAACAATACAGGGTGCAACTGGTACTTCCCTGCTTCTGGCACTAATTCTTCCACCAGATTTACCTTGCCCAGAGTTTCTTGAGAGTGCCGCCAGACTTGTTCAAGCCCCAGGAAGCTCGGACCATAGTCAACTCCATGCTCTTGATACCATTGATACAACTCTTCGACGGGAACTTCTTGGGTGCATTGCGCCCTCATTGCCGCCAAATCTACTTCAACTATCGGTTCTTTTTCTTTAACAAGCAACTTGCCTGAGGCATGGGGCGTCCAGGATGGCGTTCCGTTATTTTCATCTGCACTCGAAGCGAGGCTATATATCTTAAAGGAATAGATATCAGACTCTTGTGGAGTAAAAATCACCTGAACGGTCTTAACTTCATTCTCCAGCAGAGGCATCGCCTGTTGGATGACCACATCCTCTAGCCAAAGATTATCGGACTTAGCAATCACGGATCCTGCTGCCAAGGCAATCTCTAAGTAACCCGTTCGTGGGAAGATCACCGTTTCAAAGACGCGATGGTCTTTCACCCAACTTGGGGAGTTCTGGCTAATTTGCGACTCGAAACGAATTTCCTGTGTTCCTGCTAAGAATAACTGTTGACCCAGCAACGGATGAAGGTTGTTGCTGCGGATACCGTTGTTCGGGAAAAACCCTTTGAACCCAT
>CADCTM010000192.1:0-585 GCA_902805485.1 uncultured Coleofasciculus sp.
AAATCTGGAGCTTCATGCTTAAACACAATAAACTCCTATCTTAAGTAAGGAAGGCAAAACCTACGGTGGCGCCCTCAGCTTTTTCAATACTACTGTAAAAGTTTAGCTAAGTTCTGATTGCGCTCGCACCCTCCCCCTATAACGTAGTGACTTGCTGGAGAATATACCTATACTCTATTTGTGAGTAGCGATCGCTCCTTGTAATTAAACCAGCATTATAGTAGTGGTTTTCCAACTCTTTTCGCTTCGTTGTCGTGGCTGGATATTCCCCTAGAATAAGGTTTAGAGAAGGGAGACTAAGAATTTCTTTTCCCCCCTTTTTCAAGGCGGCTCTGGGGCAACGAAAACAGCCCCCCGCCGCTTAATCTAGGACTTTGGGTTTAACTGCCTACATTTCAACCACCGCTGAGGCTGCCTGTGCCTTATCTAAGCAAACTTTGAGTTTTTCTGCCACCTGTTTAACTTGCGGTTCGTCAAACATATTGATATGAACGCTAGAAATCTCCTGGACATCTAATTCTGGTACTAAATTGCCCCAACCCAATTGGGGGTCAAGATACCATCCTTGAGCGCTGCGTTCAAGGA
>CADCTM010000192.1:595-4048 GCA_902805485.1 uncultured Coleofasciculus sp.
ATTGTGGCACATAGTCCTCCATCGCTTGCCAATTAGCCACTGTAACCTGTTCAATACTCCGATCCATTAACTTATTAGTATCTAACTTTAAACTTTGGAGCAGCTTTGATAAATCTGCATTAACCCAATCCTCACTCTCCTTAATTTCTGCTTTCTTAACGTTATCTTTGCTCCAATTAGCTTGTACTTTTGCTTTCACTTTATCCAAAATGAACCCCAGTCCGTGGCGCGAAATCTGGTTCACCTGGTATAAAAACCAGCGTAAAGGCAGTCGCTTGTAATAGTCTTTAGTCGAACTATCAAACAACGTCAACAGCGCCACTTTTTCACCTTGTGCCTGTAGTTGTTGAGCCATTTCATATGCTACATACCCTCCAAACGAATAGCCTCCCAGAAAATAAGGACCGTTTGGTTGGATGGTTTTCACCTCGTTAATGTAATGAGCCGCCATGTCCTCAATACACCTGAAAGGCGCTTGTTTTCCATCTAAACCTAGTGTTTGTAAGCCATATAAAGGTTGATCTGGAAGATAACGCGCCATTCGTTGGCAATAAATCGCGTTACCAATAATTTCATGGACGCAAAAGAAAGGTGGCTTTGAGCCATTAGTTTGAATTGCCACAAGCGATCGCCACGGTTCTGAATCTTCTTCTTGATTCAACAGATTAGCTAACTGCTCAAGAGTAGGTGCATCAAATAGGGTAGCTATAGGCAGATTTTTGCCAAATTTCTCGTTAATTTGGGCAATTAACCGCATTACTAGCAGCGAGTGCCCCCCCAATTCAAAGAAGTTATCTGTAATTCCAATTGGCGCAATACCTAAAACATCTTCCCAAATCTGAACTAACTGAAACTCCAATAAATTACGAGGCTTTATGATTGTTCTTTGGCTATCAATAGCAGTTACATCCGGTATAGGAAGGGCGCGACGATCTACCTTGCCGTTGGGTGTCATCGGCAGCTCCTCCAGGATTACGAAAGCTCTAGGCACCATGTAGTCAGGCAACCGCTCTGTAACAAAGCTTCGTAATCCGGGACTTGTAACCTGCCCTTCGTGAGTCAGAATCACATAAGCGACCAAACGCTTTTCGGCTCCTAAATCCTCGCGGGCAATTACCACGGCTTGCTGTACAGCCGGATGTTGTTCCAGTAAGGCTTCTATCTCGCCGAGTTCGATGCGGAAGCCCCGGATTTTTACTTGGAAGTCGATCCGTCCGACGAATTCAATATTACCGTCTGGTAGATATCGCACTGTATCCCCAGTTTTGTATAAGCGTGCTTCTGGGTTGTCGCTAAAAGGATCAGGGATAAACTTACTGTTGGTTAAATCAAGACGGTTGAGATAACCGCGGCCTAAGCCAGCACCTCCAATATACAGTTCCCCAGGTACGCCGATCGGTACCGGTTGAAGAAGGCGATCGAGGATGTAAACTTTAGCATTAGCAATTGGACGCCCGATGGGAATTTCTGCTCTAATATCGGCTTCCGGATGACGTGCCGGATCGTAAACTGTTGTTGTTACTGTAGTTTCTGTCGGTCCATAGGTATTGAGCCAACGGGGATATTTTCCAACAAGTTGTAACCAGGTTGAATAAGTCGCTCGTGAGGCTTTTTCGCCACCGACAACGACTAAACGCACACTAGTCGGCAAGGGTTCTTTCACTAAAGATAGCCCCTTAACCAACTCATGCCAAAAGGCAGTCGGTAAGTCCAGAATTGTCACTTGCTCTTGCTGGACAAATTGCCAGAAGTTCGTGGTCGAAGAAGCAATTTCTTCAGGGCGGAGAACGACTGCGGCACCGCTAATCCAAGAGGGATAGAGTTCTTCGGTGATAATATCGAAGCTCATGCTGGAAAATTGCAGCACTCTGTCGTTGGGTATCAGGTTGTACTGATCGGCGATCGCTTGGCTGTGATTGACGAGTCCCTGATGGGTAATCATTACTCCTTTTGGCTTGCCTGTCGAGCCGGAGGTATAAATGATGTAAGCCAAATTCTCAGGCGTTGTTGCGTTGACTGGGTTTTCCTGGCTTGACTGAGCAATTATTTCCCAATCTGCATCTAGTCGTACCACCTGGGCGTTATGGTCGGGCAAGAACTCTGCAAGCCGCTCTTGGGTTAAAATTACCGGAGCTTGAGAATCTTGGAGTTTGTAAGCTCGACGTTCGTGGGGATAGGCTGGGTCTAGCGGAATATAGGCGCCTCCTGCTTTGAGGATGCCCAAAAAGCCGACTACCATCTCGATCGAGCGCTCTACACAAATCGCCACCAGTCCATCGGGTTTTATTCCTAGTGTTCGCAGGTAGTGGGCTAATTGATTGGCTTTGGCATTTAGTTCTCGGTATGTTAGGGATTGGTTTTCACAGACTACTGCTATGGCATCTGGCGTCTGTTCTACCTGAGTTTCAAATAGTTGATGAATACAAGAATTTTTCGGATAATCTGTTTGAGTGTCATTCCATTCAAGCAACAGTGTTTGCCGTTCGTCTGCTGTTAACAATGGTAAGTCGGATAGGTGTTGGTCAGGATTGGCAACAATCCCTTCTAACAAGGTTTGGAAATGACTGGTTAACCTAGTAATTGTTGCCTCTTCAAACAAGTTTGTGTTGTAATTAAAAAAGCTAGCAAGTCCCTCTTCTGTGACTTGAAAAACAAGAGCTAAATCAACTTGTGCGAGTATCTTGCTTTCTACTTCCAAGGAACCCAGAGCCAAATTTGCACTGGGAGCGATTGAGTCAGCTTCAAGTATAAGCATCGCCTGGAATAAAGAGTTCTGACTCAATTTTTGTTTCGGTTGTAAGATTTCTACTAGCTTCTCGAAGGGCAAGTCTGAGTGAGCATAGGCTCCTAAGGTGATTTGGCGTACTCGTATCAGCAGTTCTCTAAAACTTGGGTTGCTCGAAAGATCGGTGCGTAAAACTAGGGTGTTGAGAAATTTACTTGACGCTTTCTGTTCCCCTTGATTTGACGCTGTTATCGGTGAACCGACGAGAATATCTTCTTGTCCGGTGTAGCGATATAGCAAGACATTAAACGCTGCCAGTAGCGTCATGAATAGGGTAGTGTCTTCCTGCTGAGACAGTGTTTCCAGGGACTTAATCAGATTGTTTGGCAGTTTTGGCGATCGCGTTGCTCTTGAGTGGTTTTGATTTGCTGAGCGCGCTCGGTCGGTCGGCAACTCTAGTATCGGCAGAGTTCCTGCCAGTTGCTGTTTCCAGTAAGTAATCTGAGTTTCGATACTCTCACCCAGTAGCCACTGTCGGCTACCGCCTTCTGTCTCCAATTGTCCGTCTTGTTCAGAGGCTGCGTTAATCATATAAAGGCGTGAATGAATAGCTTACAGGGACTTCAACCCAGTAAATGTTTCGCAATCAAACAGCACCCTCAGGAAAATATATAAATATTTCTAAATATCTATCTAAAGATAGATGACAATATCTATAAGTTTTCCTG
>CADCTM010000193.1 GCA_902805485.1 uncultured Coleofasciculus sp.
AAATTATTTTGAGATAGAAACTGTCTCAACAGCTAGCCCTAACTCAAAATCAAAATAATAAGGATAAGAAATCCGTTGCCAGTCGCCCAATTCTTAAATTAATTTAGTAACACGAGCGTGACAGTAGATGTTAAATCAAAAGCGCGGTCTATTCCGAAAAGAATCAGTAGAACGCCTTTCTTCTCCAGAAAGACTAGACCAACTAATGCAGGTAGTCAGTCCCAAAAGCTGGCTAACTTTAACGTCTTTGGGTTTTTTAGTAGTGATAGCTGGGATCTGGAGTGTTTATGGCCGCATTCCCATTACCGTCGAGGGTAAAGGGGTACTAATTTATCCGCGCAAAGTTGTACCGCTGCAATCGACAAGCTCAGGGCAGTTAATGGCTCTAAATGTCAAAGTTGGGGATGTCGTCAAAAAAGGTCAGGTACTGGGAACGATGAACCAAGCTGAACTCCAAAAGCAACTGCAACAGCAGCGGGCAAAACTGGTGGAACTAAACTCACAAAACCAAGCAGCCGGTTCGCTCCAAGGTATACGGCTCGAAGAGGATAAACAGTCGATGCAACAGCAGCGCAAGTACCTTCAGCAACGCATTCGCGAACTTCAAGTCCTGACGCCTGTCCTTAAAGCCAAAGGCAATGTCTCTATTGGGCAGGAACGCCAAGGCTTGCAGAATCGCCTCCAGCAAACCCAAGCTTTGACTGGCCTTTTCAAGCAGAGAATGGAAATCCGCAGACAGCTTTTCGAGAAAGAAGGAGCAATTACAAGTGATGATGCGCTGAAGGCAAAACAGGAATACCTGGAAAACCTCGAAAAAATTGCTGACCTCCAAGCCCAGTTGAAAGAACTAGATGTTAAAGAAGCTGAACAAGAAAAGGCTTATCGTGAAAACCTCAGTACAATCTCCGACCTCCAAGCTCAATTGAAAGAACTGGACAGCAAACAAGCTAGCCAGGCTCAACAAGATTTAGAAACTTCAAATGCACGGAAAAAAGAGATTCAAGAAGTTAAGCGAGAGATTGGCAAACTGGAACTGGACATAGGCAATACCAGCCAGATTATCAGTCAACACAGCGGACGCATTCTAGAAATCACTGTTACGCCTGGACAAGTCGTCGATGCGGGAACCCGCTTGGGGAATATAGAGGAGGAGAATGCTTCCAGCAAGCTGGTTGGTATAACTTATTTTCCGGTTGGGGACGGTAAAAAAATTCAACCGGGTATGAAGCTCCAAATTACGCCCAAAACCGTCAAGCGGGAACGCTTCGGCGGCATCCTGGGCAGCGTCACGACTGTCTCATCATTTCCAGTCACAAAGGAAGCAGCCGCTACTCTGGTGGGCAGCCCAGAAGTAGTAGAAGGTCTGGTGTCTGACAAGGAGAAGGGGCTAATACAAGTAGAAACTGACCTAGGGCTGGATCCGACTAGTTTTAGTGGCTACAAGTGGTCTTCTTCCAAGGGACCGAACTTGAAAATCACTTCAGGAACTACCACTGTGGTTCGAGTCAAGGTGGAAGAACGGGCTCCCATCACCTATGTTTTCCCTATCCTGAGGTCTGCCAGTGGAATCAACTAATCCTTTATTAGTGCCACTAATTAATGCTTGGCAGCAGCTACAAAAACTGCTCAAAAGCCAAAGTTGGCGGCAGGTAAAAACCCCCACACTCCTCCAAATGGAGGCAGTAGAATGTGGTGCCGCTGCCTTAGGAATTATTTTGGGTTACTACGGTCAGATTGTACCCCTGCCAGAACTTCGTCGAGAGTGCGGAGTTTCCCGCGATGGCAGCAAGGCTTCCAACATCGTGAAAGCTGCCAGAGCCTATGGACTCCAAGGGAAAGGTTATAAGAAGGGACTGGAACAACTGCAAAACTTGCGCCCTCCCTATATTGTCTTCTGGAACTTCAACCATTTCCTAGTCGTGGAGGGATTTCGCAAACAGCGGGTTTATCTCAATGATCCAGCCACTGGGCCTCGAACTGTTTCCTTACAGGAATTTGACGAGGGATATACCGGAGTGGTGCTGGTCATGGAACCCAGCTTGGAGTTCAAGAAAGGGGGTCGCAAGCCTAGCCTGATTCTATTGCTGTGGGAACGGCTACAGGGCACTACTGGTGCCTTGATTTACTGCGTAATTGCAGGATTTTTCTTGGCCCTTCTCGGGCTGGCGGTACCCGTGTTCAGCCAGGTATTTGTAGACGAAATCCTAGTGCAGCAACGGCAAGAGTGGCTGCGTCCTCTGCTCCTGGGAATGGCGATTACAGCGGTACTCCAGGGGTGGCTGACGCTACTGCGATTGCGTTACCTGCGCCGTAGGAAGAGCAAGCTGGCTGTAGGGCTGTCCAGCCGCTTTCTCTGGCACATCCTGCGCCTACCTGTTAGTTTTTACGCCCAACGATTTGCCGGAGAAATCAGCAATCGCGCCAGTCTCAACGACCAAGTCGCTGATGTCCTATCGGGGCGCTTGGTGACTACCTCGATTGATGCGGTCATGGTGTTTTTTTACGCCCTAGTCATGCTCCAGTATGACTGGGTACTGACGTTGATGGTGGTCAGTTTTGGTGCCGTGAATATCTTAACCTTGCAGTTAATCTCCCGTCAGCGAGTAGACGCTAATCAGCGATTGATACAAGACTATGGCAAAGCTGCGGGCGCGTCTATTGCAGCTCTCCAAAGTATAGAAACTATTAAGGCATCTGGGTTAGAGTCGGATTTCTTTTCCCGGTGGTCAGGTTACTACACCAAAGCTATCAATTCTCAGCAGGAACTGCAGGTTACGAACCAGACCTTCTTAGTATTACCCACGCTTTTGTCCGCCCTTTCGTCTATGCTCTTGTTAGTTGTGGGCGGTTTCCGGGTGATGGATGGGCATCTGAGCATCGGCATGCTCGTAGGCTTTCAAGGTATAATGCAGAGCTTCCAGCAGCCTGTCAACAATCTCGTCAGTTTCGGTAGTACCCTTCAAGAACTGGAGGGCAATTTGATTCGCTTGGATGACGTATTGCGAAACCCGATAGATCCGCAAGTAGAAGGCCGAATTGAGAAGGAGCAGAATGGAACAATTGAATTTGCCTCCTCACGTCTGCAAGGAGATGTCGAGTTGCGAAACGTCACATTTGGCTATAGCCGCCTAGAGCCTCCCCTGATTGAAAACTTTAACCTTTCCATTAAACCCGGACAACGAGTAGCCTTGGTAGGTAGGAGCGGTTCTGGCAAGTCCACCATTGTCAAAGTGGTAAGCGGACTTTATGAACCTTGGGTGGGAGAAATTCGTTTTGATGGTCAACCCACAGACCAGATTCCGCATCAGGTACTCACTAACTCTATCGCCATGGTGGAGCAAGATATTCTGCTGTTTGGCGGAACCGTCAGGGAAAATTTAACTCTATGGGATACCACAGTACCGGATAAAAACCTGATGCGAGCTTGCCAGGATGCGGCGATTAACGATGTGATTGTCTCAATGTCTGGGGGATATGATGCAGAACTGATAGAAGGTGCTGCCAATTTGAGTGGGGGTCAGCGACAACGGCTGGAAATAGCCCGGGCCTTGGTGAACAACCCCTCCATACTCATCATGGATGAAGCCACCAGCGCCCTGGATGCCGAGACGGAAAAAATAATTGACGAGAATCTGCGGCGACGGGGATGTGCCTGCTTAATTGTGGCACACCGATTAAGCACGATTCGGGACTGTGATGAAATAATCGTCCTGGAACGAGGAAAGGTGGTACAACGAGGCACCCACCAAGAATTGTGGCAAGTGGAAGGTGTGTACTCGCAGTTGATCCGCACTGAAGGTGAAGCACTCCAGGAAGCATAGAGATGGTTAATCAAGCTAATTTTAAAGACTTACAAGGGCAACTGTACCGAGTTAAGGGCAATGAGCCGATACTGCTGGATGACCCGCAGAAGGTTTGGTTGGTTCAGTCTGGCTCTATGGCGTTGTTTGCCGTCACAGTTAAAGATAGTGTTATAGAGGGGACTCGCCGTTATATCTTCAGTATTAGCCAGGGAGAAGCAT
>CADCTM010000194.1 GCA_902805485.1 uncultured Coleofasciculus sp.
TGGGAATGGTGCCTCACACCAGTCCTCGCGGCGTTTTTGCTTCGGAAGTATACAAGCAAGAATTTGCCAAATGGGTTGATAGATTAGGAATTCCCGACTTATCCTTTAAAACATTCGTCCCTCAACTTTCTTTACCAAAAGTCCTAAAAGACCAAGGTTATCGAACAATTGGTCGCGTTTCCCTACCAGTTCTCAATCAATTTACAAGTATCAATAAATTCTTTGATGACTATAAATTGATGGCAAATCATAATGATTTTGCGACAATGGTGCGGGAACTAGAATTTCCCGATCAAACCCCAAGATTTTACTTCTTCAATTTGGGTGAAACTCACTACCCATATATGCTCCAAGGTGAAAATTTGCCTCACATTTCTGGAGTTCATGGTGTCTTCAAAAAAATGGATGAATTTTTGCTAGCAGATAAGCAGCAACAAGAAGAAACCACCTTCTTTGAACCAGAAGAAATGCAACGTTTGCACCAACAGCAGATTAAATGCGTTGAATATATAGACGGACTGCTGGGAGAGTTATACAGTAAATGTCCTCCAAACACTCACATTATTATCACCGCAGATCATGGAGAGTTATTTGGAGAAGACGGTTATTTTGGGCATGGTCCAGTGATGCATGAAAAATGTTTTGAAGTCCCTTTTTTGGAGGGATTATGCCCCTAAACATCAATCATTATTACGCCCAAAACTCTTGAGCTTGAGACAAGCTTAATAAGTTTTAACTTCTGGAAAACCTAAATAACCTAATTCTTGGAGTTTCGCTAATACTTTGGCAACGCTCTCTTCCAAGCTTTCCAAATCGGTCCGACATTCCACTTCCGGGTTAAGAGGTGGCTCATATGGATCGTCAATTCCCGTAAAGTTTTTAATTTCCCCTGCCCGCGCCTTTTTGTACAACCCTTTCACATCTCGTTGTTCACAAACTGTTAAAGGTGCATTAACATATACTTCAACAAAATTACCAATTCGCTCTCGAACTTCTTGGCGAATTTCCTGATAGGGAGAGATAGCAGAAACCAGAACAATAACTTGGTTGCGAGTCAAAATATTCGCCACAAAACCAACCCGGCGAATATTTTCGTCCCTGTCTTCCTTACTAAACCCTAAACCTTTCGTGAGATTTTGGCGGACAACATCCCCATCTAAGATTTCAATTCGTTTATAACCTTTGGACTGTAGCGCTTGCTCGATAGCACGGCTAATCGTCGTCTTGCCAGCACCACTTAAACCAGTAAACCAGATTGTTACACCGGGTTGTTGATGTTCCATAAACTTAATCCGATTTTCAGTAACTGTTTCAGTCATTGGCTCATTCTTCAATAAATTGAGCAAACAATATTATGGCAAGAAATACCTAGCTTGTTGCAAAATAAAAATTTTTCGCGAACCCTGCGTAATTATCCTTCCGAAAAGGGAACGATAGATATAGACCTCAATAAGGCAATAATTTTAAGCCCTCAAGTTCAGGAGAGCTGTACACAATCTTGCGTATTATCTCTGGACAAAGAGGAAAACGTAGATAACCATTGCTAAAATTACTCGCTTTGATGCTCAACCAAGCTCCCACTACCCTTAAATAGACTGATTTCCCACATTAAAGGCTACTGCTCATGAATTCCTTCCAGTGTTTGTCCCTAAGTCCGATCGAACTGGCTCATCCTGGTTTAGCCGTTGCAACGACACGGGCAGGCGGGGTTGGGATACTAGATCTTGAATTTTGCCGCAATTTGGGCGGTGGTGAGGCGATAGGCACGACAACGCAAGCGATTAAAAACCTGGATACGCTGTTAGAATTGGTTCCCCATGAGGCAGTAGGGTTACGGTTGCCCCAAGCGCGGATTGAAGAAAGTCAGGCACTACTTTTCAAGATGAGCGGACATTCCCATTGGCTGATTTTTTGTAGCTGGAATCCGCAGACAATCCAAGAGGCGATCGCTTCCTTACCCCCAAGTTCCACCCGAAAAATCTTACTCGAAGTTACCGATATTAACCAAATTTCCCAACTTCCAAGGGTTCATGGGCTAATTGCAAAAGGACATGAAAGCGGCGGTTGGGGGGGCGTTGATTCCGCTTTTGTCTTGACACAAAAACTCCTAGAAAGACAGCCTTTACCCGTCTACGTGCAAGGCGGCATCGGCATTCACACTATCGCCGCTTGTCGTGCCGCCGGTGCTACAGGCGTCGTCTTAGACGATCAATTATGGCTGATGCCAGAGTCACCATTACCCCAGGAATGGCAACGCTATCTTAGCAACCTCAATGGACAAGAAGCGATCGCCATTGGCGAAAGACTTCTCGGTAGTTGCCGCGTCTTATCACGCCCCGGATTTTCGGCAATTTCGACCTTACAAAAATTAGCTCAAACATTAGAAATACAAGACGATCCATCCCGAATATTAACCGACACCGCACCTAACTCGGAATGGTTCACCAAAGCCCAACCCTTGATCGGTTGGGGAACTCCTGGAACCCTGGCGTGGCCGATGGGGCAAGCGGTTGGGTTAGCGGTGGGATTTCGCGATCAGTTCCACACCACAGGCAGACTGATCCAGGCACTGCTCAAAGCCAGTCAGGAACACCTCAAAATCGCTCAAAACCAGCCTCCCCTGGCAGCGGACGCCCCTCTAGCCTTGTCTCACGGCACAAAATACCCGATAGTCCAAGGACCGATGACGCGGGTTAGTGATTCGGCAGAATTTGCCAATGCTGTATCCGGTGCTGGCGCCTTGCCTCTACTCGCCTTGGCATTGATGCGAGGCGAACAAGTGCGGGAATTATTGCACAAAACCAAAGCCTTAATCGGGGATAGGGCTTGGGGCATCGGCATCCTCGGTTTTGTCCCCCAAGCAGTGCGAGACGAACAACTCAAAGAAGTCCTGGCAGTTAAGCCACCTTTTGCCCTAATTGCCGGAGGGCGTCCCGATCAGGCGGCGCATTTGGAAAGTCAAGGCATAGCCACCTATCTCCACGTCCCCGTCCCCAACTTACTGAAAATGTTCCTCGAACAAGGGGCGCGGCGGTTTGTCTTTGAAGGACGGGAATGCGGTGGTCATGTGGGACCATTAAGCAGCTTTTTGTTGTGGGAAAGCATGATTTCCACCCTGTTAGAAGCCGTGCCAAAGGGGACAGAAGGCGAGATTCATATTCTCTTTGCCGGCGGCATCCACGACGCCCGCTCCGCCGCGATGGTAAGTGCAATGGCAGCCCCCTTAGTTCAACGGGGGATAAAAGTTGGGGTGCTGATGGGGAGTGCCTATTTGTTTACAGAAGAAGCTGTCTCATGCGGGGCAATTGTCAAGGGATATCAGGAACAAGCGATCGCCTGTACCCAGACAATTAATCTGGAAACTGGCACCGGTCATGCCAGTCGTTGCGCCGTGACACCCTTTGCCCAAGAATTTTACGCCACTCGTAGAGATTTGCTGGCATCAGGTACACCTGCCGACGAGATTAAGAATACTTTAGAAGACTTGACACTGGGGCGGTTGCGGATTGCCTCAAAAGGCTTAGTGCGTCAAGGTAACGAAATCAACGCCGTGGATGAAAAGCAACAACTCCAGGGCGGGATGTACATGATCGGGCAAGTAGCGACGTTGCGGGATAAAGTCGTTAGCGTTAAGGCGTTGCATGAGGATGTTTCGCGGGGCAGTACCCAACTGTTGAGTAATCAAAACTTGGTGATTGATAACTCCCAAAAACCAGCCGAAAAACCTTCAGATATCGCGATTATCGGCATCTCCACCTTAGTGCCAAAAGCGGCATATCCCGAAACTTTTTGGGAAAATATTCTAAAAAAATTAGATACGATTACCGAAATTCCGGCATCCCGCTGGGATTGGCGGCTTTATTACGACCCAGACCCGAAAGCCCCTGATAAAGTTTATTCAAAATGGGGCGGCTTTTTGGATGATGTGCCGTTTGATCCGCTCTCGTTTGGCATTCCGCCCAAGTCGTTGAAATCGATAGAACCGTTGCAGTTATTAACCTTAGAAGCGGTGCGACGGGCGTTGAAGGATGCGGGATTAAGTTCTGGTAACTTTGACCGCGAGATGACTTCTGTCATTTTAGGGGCAGGAGGCGGGATTGCGGATATGGGGCAGCAATATGCCACTCGTTCGGAAATTCCTCGGTTTGTGGAAGCGCCACCAGATAGTACTTGGCAGCGGTTGCCCGAATGGACAGAAGAATCATTTCCGGGTTTATTACTGAATGTGATTGCGGGGCGAGTCGCAAATCGCTTTGATTTAGGCGGGGCAAATTTTACCGTTGATGCCGCTTGTGCCTCATCCCTTGCCGCCCTTGATTTAGCGGTGAAGGAATTAGAAAGTGGTCGCAGTAATATAGCGATCGCTGGTGGTGTGGATACGGTGCAGACGCCTTTTGCTTATTTGTGTTTTAGTAAGACACAAGCATTATCTCCTCGTGGGAAATGCCGGACTTTTGATAAAACGGCAGATGGCATTGCGATTAGTGAAGGAATTGCGATCGTTGTTTTAAAGCGGTTAGCAGATGCCGAAAGAGATGGCGATCGCATTTATGGCATCATTAAATCAGTCGCTGGTTCCAGTGATGGCAAGGCATTGGGCATGACGGCACCTCTACCCGCCGGACAAATGCGGGCGGTGAATCGAGCTTACAACAAAGCCGGCTTTTCCCCGACAACCCTGGGACTGTATGAGGCACATGGCACGGGGACTGTCGCAGGTGACAGGGCAGAATTAGAGACAATTATTAATACTTTAAATGCCGACAACCCGAAGAGTAAATCTTGTGCAATAGGCTCAATTAAGAGCATAATCGGGCATACCAAAAGTACTGCTGGAATAGTCGGTTTAATTAAAGCTGTCCTCGCTTTACACCATCGAACCCTACCGCCCCATGCTGGTGTCGAAACTCCCCTCGACGCAATTTCCGACCCTCAAAGCCCAGTGTATCTGTTAAAAGAAGCCCAGCCTTGGTTTAGCCATCCCGACTATCCGCGTCGTGCCGGTGTTAGCGCTTTCGGGTTTGGGGGCACGAATTTCCACGCTGTTTTGGAGGAATATCGAGGAAACTTGCGCCCTACTGCACCGGGTAATCAAAATTGGTCCTATGAGTTGTTGGTGTTGCGTAGTGATACTGAGCGTAGCTTAGGGGAAGAGGTGCAAAATCTTCGTCAGGCATTGCAAGCTGGCGCCGAACCGAAGCTAGGGGATTTGGCTTATAGTTATGCAAAACTGGCACAAGACCGTTGTAATCAACCGATTTGTTTAAGTCTGGTTGTTGAGAATTTGCAACAACTCCAATCTTGCTTAAATTTAGTTCTTACGCATTTAAATACCCAGAATCCAAAACCTTTACCGCCACATATCCAACTGAATTTATCCGAGGTTAAAAGTTCACAGTCAACTCCAAGACTAATGACTAAGGACAAAATCGCCTTTTTGTTTCCGGGGCAGGGGGCGCAGTATCCGGAGATGGCGCGGGAAGTGGCGTTGTATTTCTCGGAAATGCGCGAGGCGGTGGAATTGGCGGATCGGCAGTTGGCGCAGCGTTTGGGTAAACGTTTGAGTCAGTTTATCTATCCCCCTAGTGTCTATTCGGATGCTGAACAAACGCACAATCAACAGCAACTTACCGATACTCATGTCGCCCAACCTGCTATTGGTACGGTGGAAGTCGGTTATTTAGATTTGGTGGCGCGTCTGGGCATTGATGCTGATATGGTGGCGGGACACAGCTATGGCGAATATGCTGCACTGCACGCGGCGGGCGTTTTGTCAAGAGAGGCGTTCCTGAAACTTTCGGAAACGCGGGGGCGGGTGATGTCAACTGCTTGTGCGGCGGCGGATGGGGCAATGGCGGCGGTTGCTGCGACTCGTGAAGAGTTGTTGGCGCGTTTAAATGGGATGGATGTTGTGATTGCTAACCATAATGCGCCTCGGCAGTCGGTGATTTCTGGGGAGAAGCAGGCAGTGCGTCAGGTGGTGGATAGTCTGAATATCGCTCAAATTATGGCGCGGATGTTGCCAGTGGCGGGGGCATTTCACTCGTCACTAGTGGCATCAGCACAGGTATCCTTGGCGGGTGCGATCGCATCATCACCGATGCAGTTGCCACTCATCCCAGTTTATGCCAACTCAACCGCCCGTCCCTACGACGTTTCAATCGACGCCATCCGCAAGCAGTTATCCCAACACTTGCTTTCGCCTGTAGAATTTGTCGGTCAAATTAATGCCATGTATAACGATGGCGCCCGCATATTCCTGGAAGTTGGACCGAAAAGTATCCTAACGAAACTTGTCGGTCAAATTCTTGAGGGTAGAAATCATACCGTTGTTTCCCTGGATGGTCAAGGTGGCGGTTTGCGGGGTTTGTTAATTGCTTTTGGGACATTGGCAGTTAAGGGCGTTGGCATCAAGTTAACCGCCCTGTTTGAAGGACGTGATGTCCAAGCGCTAGACCTGTCTAAACTACAGGAATCAACCCAAAAGCCAAAATTACCTGCGACTACTTGGTTAATCAACGGTGGTGGGGCAAGACCAATTAGCGAGAAAATTGCTTATCCAGGTAAGTTACCACCTTTATCCTTAGAAACGGCAACCGAGGCAAAAAGGAATCAGAATACTGCCCCCGCGCCGCTTCCAGAAAAGGAACAGCCAACTATGACAAATCTTGTACATCAATCTACAACACCATTACCGATGTCAACACCAACCCCTGAAACCGGTGCTTCTCAACCCGTCGTCCCGAATTATCATCGATCAGAAGACGCGGCGTTAATTGCCTATCAGTCTTATCAACAGACGATGCGGCAATTCTTATCATTACAGGAACAGGTGATGATGCAGTTTCTTGGTAGCGGTCAGATTGTATCGCACCAGGCTGCACCAACCACTCCAATGATTTCTCCGAAACCAACGTTAGCTAATGGGAATGGGGTAGTTACCCCGCCGCCAACTTATCAACCCACCAACGGTAAACATAACGGCAATGGTAATGGTATGGCGCATACTGCCGCCCCAGTGCCCACCCCAAAACCGATAGCGCCTCCGGTGGTTGAACCTGTAAGGACACAATATGTTGTGCCAGTACTGGATAAAAATGTTGAACCTGTAAGGACACAAAATGTTTTGCCAGTACTGGATAAAACGAATCTTACTCAGACACTGTTGCAACTAGTAAGCGATCGCACCGGCTATCCTATCGAAATGCTGGGATTAGACCAAGATATGGAAGCTGAACTTGGTATAGATTCGATTAAACGGGTGGAAATCTTAGGGGCATTACAAAAAACTTTACCCCAAACCTTAGCCACCAGCATCAAGTCAAAGATGGAAAGCTTGACTCGCGTTAAGTCTCTTAATGGCATTGTCGAGCAATTATTAACGTTGCCGACAACTGAGGAGGAAACTCGCCTGGGAAAGTTCAGCAACACAGAAAGTCCGTCGGGCGCTATGTGATGCAGTTCGTGCGGGAACCTTTGCCGATTATGATGGGGGCACATAGCCGTGCGCCCATACAGACTGATAATTTATTTTTGATTACGGAAGATGGGCTTGGTGTCGCGCCTTATGTGGCTTCAGGATTGCAGCAATGGGGTGCGAGAACATTGATTATTAAATCGGCAACATTATTATCACCTCAAGAACTGCCCAAAGCGATCGCTCATTTTCGTCTACTCCACGGTGCAGTTAAGGGCATTATCCACTTAGCGCCCCTTGCCGCTATCCCGATGCCAGACAGCTTAACCGAGTGGCGCAAATATACTCAAATGCACTCCAAAAGCCTGTTTCAGCTATTGCAACTCTGTGCTGATGATTTACAGCAACAAGGACAGGTACTCGCTGCATCTTTATTAGGCGGTTATTTTGGTCGCAATCGTGAGAGCGGTTCAGGTTTAGCAACTGGGGGGAGTAGTATCGGACTCTTAAAAACCTTGAGGATGGAATGGGCAGGAGTTCAGGCAAAAGCGATCGATTTTGATCAGAGTTTAGCGCCTGCCGAGATCGCCGGACATATTATCGACGAACTACTATTACCGGGAGGACGCTTAGAAGTCGGCTATCCTCAAGGCAACCGCACGATCTTCCAAACCGTTGCTGCACCGTTAAATACGACAATTGCGCCCCAGATTACGCCGACTGGCGATTGGGTTGTTTTGGTTACAGGAGGCGCCCAGGGAATTACTGCCAAAATTACTAGGGAATTTCTGCTGCCAGGAATGACACTGATTGTTGTAGGGAGATCGCCTGAACCTGAGCCAGAATCTCCTGTAACTGCTGAAATTGATGATATTGGCAAATTGCGCCAAATTCTCCTCCAACAAGCGATAGCCACAGGAAAATCGACGACGCCGAAGCAGATTGAGGAAAAGTTGAAGCAATTGCAACGCGATCGCGCAATTCGTTATAACCTCCAACAATTCCGGCAAACTGGGGCAAGCGTTTCCTACTGTAGTGCTGATGTCAGAAGCCCTGGAGAATTCGGCAGCTTGATTGATAATATTTACACTCGTTACGATCGCTTAGATGCCGTCATTCATGGCGCTGGCATCATCGAAGATAAACTAATTGTTGACAAAACCCCAGAATCGTTGGAGCGAGTGTTTGATACCAAAGTAGACAGCACCTTTACCCTCTACCATCATTTGCGCCCTGACACTTTAAAAGCGATCGTCTTATTTAGTTCCGTTGCAGGGCGTTGTGGCAATCGCGGACAATCGGACTACGGCGCCGCCAACGAAGTAATGAACCGCCTCGCGTGGCAAATGGACGGCAAATGGACAAATACAAGAGTCGTCGCCATCAATTGGGGACCTTGGGATACTACTGGCATGGCATCCGAAGAAGTCAAACGCCAATTTAGAGAACGTGGTATTATCCCCATTCCCCTCGATAGCGGTTGCCAATTTTTTAGGGAAGAATTGCATTATGGACACAAAGGAGAAACCGAAGTCATCGCAGGCGAAGGACCTTGGGAAGCATCCGACGCCGAAATGGGAGAAATGCGATGAAACCGATCCCCAACAATTAAAAGCTTAACCCCCCAGCCCCCCGATGTATTGGGGGGAGTATGAAGAGCCATCTGCGGTTTGCCATCTAAACCTCAAAATCTACCACCGAATATTTAAACAGCTATGAGTTTACAAAACTCACCCACCGACATCGCCATCATCGGAATGTCTGCACTATTCCCCGGCGCCAAAGACCTGAAAACCTATTGGCAAAATATCCTTAATAAAGTCGATGCTGTCCATGATGCCCCCGATAGCTGGGCAAAACCCTACTTTGACCCCAACTCTAGCGAAAACGATCGCATCTACACCCGCAAAGGTGGATTTCTGGGAGATTTAGCCGAATTTAACCCGATGGAATTCGGAATTATGCCCAACTCTGTAGATGGGGGGGAACCGGATCAATATTTAGCCCTGAAACTGGCACAGGAAGCCCTTAAAGATTCTGGTTACGACCAACGCCCTTTTAACAGACAAAAAGCGGGTATCATCCTGGGACGGGGCACTTATGTCAATCGTGGCAACACCAACTTAATGCAGCATGGTCTGATGATAGACCAAACCCTGGAACTGCTGAAACAACTCGCGCCTCACTTGGATGAAGAGGCGCTGGCTAGTATTCGCCAAACCCTGAAAGATAGTCTGCCGCCGTTTACGCCGGAAATGTCTCCCGGTTTTGTGCCGAATATTATCAGTGGTCGGATTGCCAACCGTCTAGACTTGATGGGACCGAATTTTATTGTCGATGCCGCTTGTGCTTCTTCTTTGGTGGCGGTGGAATTGGCAATACGAGAATTATTAAGCGATCGCTGCGATATTGTTATAGCGGGTGGGGTTCATGCTTCCACGCCTCCGCCAATTTATATGGTTTTTTGCGGGTTGGCGGCGTTGTCTCGTGACAAAATTCGACCCTTCGATGCGAAGAGTAGTGGTACCCTGCTAGGCGAAGGTTTGGGGATGGTCGTCCTGAAAAAGCTGGGGGATGCCGAACGAGATGGCGATCGCATTTATGCTGTAATTAAGGGCGTTGGTAGCTCAAGTGATGGCAAAGCGCTGGGTTTACTCGCACCACGTTTAGAAGGCGAAGTCCTTGCACTGCAACGGGTTTACGGTGAAGATAGCATTGCGCCAGAGTCGATTGGTTTAATTGAGGCACACGGTACAGGGATTTCATTAGGCGATCGTACCGAGGTACAATCCCTAACTCAGGTATTTGGTCAGCGTCAGGGGCAAATGCCTTACTGTGCCTTGGGTTCCGTCAAATCCCTGATCGGTCACTGCATCCCGGCAGCGGGTTCTGCTAGTTTGATTAAAACCGCACTGGCACTTTACCACAAAATTTTGCCGCCGACGCTTTGCGATCAGGTGAACCCAGCATTAGAAATTGAGAAGACGCCTTTTTATATCAATACCGAAACTCGACCTTGGATTCATAGTAACGGCAAGCCACGCAGAGCCGGGGTGAATGCTTTTGGGTTTGGGGGTGTAAATTCTCATGCTGTACTAGAAGAGTATCAGGGTTCGCAAACTCAAATACTGCATCAACAATGGCCGACAGAACTTTTAATCTTTTCGGGTGATGAACGTCAAGAAGTTATTGAGTTAATCCATAAAATCCAACAACAACTGCAAGTTAATTCTCAAGTTACTTTGGCGAACTTGGCTTATACTCTTTCTACCCAAAAAATTGGCACCCATCGATTAGTGATTATTGCCAAAGATAGTGTTGATTTAGAGAAAAAGCTCAATACAGCACTGGAAAAACTGAAGGATAATAAAGAGCGCTGGCAAACCAGAAATGGCATTTATTATACAGATTCAGTAAGTACTCAACCTCAGCCAATTGCTTTCCTTTTCCCTGGGGAAGGTTCACAGTATCCTAATATGTTGGCTGACCTTTGTTTGTATTTTCCCCAAGTCCGGGAGTGGTTCGATTTTTTGGATGAAACCTTTGCCGAGTCCCGCGAACATCCACCTAGTCGCTTTATTTTCCCACCGCCTACTAGCTTAACTGAGTCAGAACGCCAACAGGCGAACGACCAGTTATTTAAAATGGATTTAGCGTCGGAAATTGTCTTTACCTCTAGCATGGCATTATACGAATTGCTAAGGGATTTTGGCATTAGAAGCGATTATATGGTCGGTCACAGTACTGGGGAAAATGTTGCGTTGATGGCATCTAGAACAATTCGCCAACTATCCCGTGCTGAATTGATGGAAAAAGTCCGCCTTTTTAACGGAATTTATCAGAAGTTAGAAGCGGCTGACTCGATTCCGAAAGGAGCGCTTTTAAGTGTGGGGGCGATTGATCCAACTTGGTTACAAAAGCTGATTGAACGCTTTGA
Source organism: uncultured Coleofasciculus sp. (assembly GCA_902805485.1). GTDB lineage: Bacteria > Cyanobacteriota > Cyanobacteriia > Cyanobacteriales > Coleofasciculaceae > CADCTM01. Next base: position 11,355 of record CADCTM010000194.1, read on the forward strand.
GGGACGCCTACATTTGGCAATGGATAATTGTCCCAATCAGGCTGTATTATTTGGCAGTGAAACTGATATTAATCAGGCGGAAACTGAGTTAACAACTGTTGGGGGAATTGTCTCCCGTCTACCTTTTGACCGCGCTTATCATACGCCTCTATTTGATGAGGTGGCAAGCGCTTTTCGGGAGTTTTATGATGCCGTGGATGTTGGTGCTGGGGAAACTTGTTTGTATAGTTGTGCAACGGCGGGGGTGTTTCCCACCCAACCGGAAGCAATCAGAAGTTTAGCAGCTAAACAATGGTCGAGTCGCGTCCGCTTTCGAGAAACGGTTGAAAACCTTTATCAGCAAGGGGTTAGAACGTTTATTGAAGTGGGTCCAAAGAGTAATTTAACGGCGTTTGTTCAGGATATTTTAAAGGGTAGTGAACATTTAGCGATCGCAAGTAACACTCAGCGCTTATCAGGTTTGGAACAAATTCAACATCTTCTAGCGCGACTTTTGCTGAATGGGATTAAGGTCGATTTTGCACCACTTTACCGCTTGCGGGAATTGACAAAGATTAATTTGGATGCGGCAATTTACGAGAAAAAAATTGCTGCGAAAGCGAAAGTCTTGGATGTATTGATGCCAGTGATGCGTCTTAAGCCTGAGTTTGTGCAACAGATTCAGGACAAAATTAACCTTACTGCCGAAACAAAACCGGATGTTGTGGAGCCAAAACTGGATATTCCTAATTTACCGATTCCGATTGAAAATAACTTACCTATTCATCCACCGACATTAGTTGAAACTAGCTTACCTAGTCATTCTCCCGAATTAATTGAAACTAACTTAACGAGTCCTCCACCAAACACAGCAATTGATACTCGCCTAGCGATTGTGTCAGGTCATTTTGACTTAATGCAAGAATTTCTAGCAAATCAATCACGAGTTAATACCGCATTTTATTCTCAAATAAATTCTGCCCACTTAACATCAACGACGCCAACTTTTGCAGAAGCCTATCCGCTTTTGGGACGAATTATTGAAAAAGACTCGCAGCATTTATTGGGTGAACGCCTTTTTGATATGACTCAGGATGTGTTTCTCCTGGATCATACTTTAGGTGGTGAGGTGTCAGGGCGGCATCCAGAACTTTATCCTCTGCCAGTTATTCCTTTTACCTTCAGTATGGAAATCCTCGCCCAAGCGGCGGCTTATCTGGTGGGTGGGGATAAAGTGGTTGTGGGACTTTATAATCTACGGGGCTATCGCTGGTTAGCTCTTGATCGGGGTCAGTTACTATTACAAATATCCGCCAAAGTTCTGCCCCAACAAGATGCCCAAACTTGGGATACCTATGTCCAATTATTTAAATCTTCCGCAACAGAAGCAAGGCAAATTTTAGTATTTGAAGGCTATGTTAGACTTTCAAATCAACTTCCTCCCACACCTCTCCCTCAAGCTTTTCAACTGGAAAACGCTGCACCTTCTCAATCAAATGATGCAGATTTATATCGCCTGGGGATGTTCCACGGTGGGCGTTTACAAGGAGTGAAGCACATCCGTCAATGGTCGAAACAAGGCATGGAAGCGGATTTAGAAGTGCTGCCCCTAGATCAGTTTTTTACTAATGTTCAACGCCCAATTTTTAGGACGGATGCAGGACTACTGGATGCGGCGGGACAATTAGTCGGCTATTGGTTAACAGAACAATTTGGTCCGGATGTTAATTGTTTTCCGTTTCAAGTTAGCGCCTTTCATCAATATGCTGAACCGTTGCCGCCGGGAAGTAAGGTATTATGTCGGGCTTTTATTGAGTTTACAAGTAACAGCCAAATCCAAGCTCAATTTGAGTTATTAGATGAAGCTGGGCGGGTGATTGCTCGTTTAGAACAGTGGCAGGATCGGTATTATACTGTCCCTCATGCTTTTTATCAGTGTCGTTTACAGCCCCAGACTTCTTATTTATCTACTGCTTGGATACAGTCAGAAATGGGTTTGGTATGTCGGCGAATAGAACCGTTCCCTGAACATTTTTTGGATGATTCTTGGGGAATTTGGAAGCGTGTACTTGCCCATTTAATGCTTAATCAAGCAGAACGAGATTTTTGGTATAAACTACCTGAAAAAGGTGGGCGACGTGCTGACTGGTTACTGGGAAGAATTGCCGCGAAGGATGCTTTACGCCAGTGGGCGAAACAAACATTTAATTTGGAATTAGCATCGGCGGATATTGAAATCCTGGCTACAGATTTGGGTAAACCTTTGGTACGTTGTCCGGAATTAGAGGCGAGGGGATGGCTACCAGATGTTTCAATTAGCCACAGTCGGGGTTATATTGTGGCGGCAGTTGCTCCTGTTAATATGCGCTTAGGAATTGATTTAGAACGCTTAGATGTGCCGCGCCCTGATGATTGGTTGATTGGGGCATTTACGGCGCAAGAATTAGCCTTAGTACCGCAATTTGAGCGGGTAATAACTGTTGGGTTTTGGTGTGCGAAGGAGGCTGCCGCCAAGGCGTTGGGTACAGGACTGAAGGGGGTTCCCCAGCTATGGCAGATTACTCGCTATGCCCCGGAACAACAATTAGTTAATGTTGTTCATGAAGGTGAATCTTTTACGGTTAAACTTTGGTGCTGGGATAATGAAATTCTAGCTGTTTGTCAGTATTTAGGTAAATAAGTAGTTAGGAATTTATGCAGCAGACAACGCAAATTCAAGCAAGCATTATCGATATCTTGAAGGACATGACTCAAGAGTGGGACATGGATACAGTGGCAATTAATTCCGGGACAAAGTTAATGGAAAACCTCGGTTTTGTCTCGGTTGATATCATTCATCTAGTTGTGTCGATTGAGGAGCATTTTAAACAAAAGTTAGGCTTTAATGCTTTATTAATGAGGGACGGGCGCTATGTTGATGACCTCAGGGTTT
>CADCTM010000195.1 GCA_902805485.1 uncultured Coleofasciculus sp.
AGAGTACAATCAAGTTTCTGTGGAGATGCTTATAAAACAACTCGGAAAGATACTAGCGAAGTAGCTATTCAAGTGGCTTCATTTACTAATGCCAGTCGGGCTGAGTTATTTAGTAATTTCATGAAGAAGAAACTCGGTAGTGGGAATGTTGGTCAGCCAACAATTTATGCCGCTAATTCCAATACGGAACCTGGCAATTGCTCGATTATCGTTGCTGATCCGCAAGCTCCCTTAAATGTGCGCTCCGTTCCTAACGCTACACTAGGTGAGGTTGTTGGTAAATTAGATAATGGAGTAGCGGTTTCTTTAGTTGCTGAACAAAATGGTTGGATTCAAATTAGTTCACCTGTATCAGGCTGGATTTCTAAAATTCGCACAAGAACAGTTTGCAAATAACTTAAACAAGGCAATTTTGCTAGTTAGTAACCTTTAACAATAAGAAAAATATTTCAATAATCCAAGTTTTTGTATTAGGTAACTTTAATGCGGCGATTGACCAGATTCATCACTCTAACTACATTGATGGTTCTATTTATAGGATGTCAACATTTTAGCTGGTTGTCTCCGGCAACAATTGCCACTCAAATCGCACAATCAACACAAGAATTGATCCCAGTTTCACTTGCTTCAACGATATCAAAAAATCAGCAAAAAGCTTTACTTCCCTATGATGCTCGATTAATTGATATTCGCACAGTTAATACTAAGATTGTCTTGGATATGCGCTATGCAACAACTAATAATTTTTTGAAGCGAAAACTCTATCCGGTAGCGCGATGTGTACTTAGGGGGGCAGCAGCAAGAAGGCTTTCTCAAGTTCAAACTGAGTTGACAAAAAAAGGATTAGGTTTGAAGGTTTATGACTGCTACAGACGTCTATCTGTGCAAAAGCAAATGTGGAAAGTAAAGCCGGATTCTCGGTATGTTGCTAATCCCACAAGAGGTTCTCGACATAATCGCGGTGCAGCAGTGGACGTGACCTTAGTTGACCGCAATGGTAAAGAATTAGAAATGCCAACTGCATTTGATAATTTTACAGAACGAGCGTATAGAGATTACAAAGGTGGCAGTGTTCAATCTCGGAAAAATCGCCAGGTATTGGAAGCTGCGATGAAGAAATACGGATTTATCCCATTAGCAACAGAATGGTGGCATTTTGATGCGCCTGGGTGGGATAAGTTTGCGATTCTTGATGTGCGGTTTGGAGAGATTCCTTAATTTTCGTTTAGATTTAAATTGATTTCATCCGCAAACTACTGTTGCTCTTTCTCATTCAAACTCAATACCCTAAATGCGAAGTGCATCTCCTCCTCATTAAGATTTGCTTACTTGTGCCGAACACCTGAAACTTGGGTGATACAATCCTCAACCATAGCTAGGGGTGCCTGTCTTTTTTCAGGCTGAGATAGTCCCTTAGAACCTGAGACTGGTTAATACCAGCGGAGGGAAGCTGTTAATGAGAGGAATTCAAGATGCGGACTGAATGGATTGCCAAGCGGCGTGGGCAGGCTAATGTATCCCAAATGCACTATGCTCGTCAGGGTGTGATTACGGAAGAAATGCACTATGTTGCCAAGCGGGAAAACCTGCCACCTGAGCTAATTCGGGAGGAAGTGGCACGGGGACGGATGATTATCCCAGCAAACATCAACCACACCAACTTAGAACCAATGGCGATCGGTATCGCCTCGAAATGTAAGGTGAATGCCAATATCGGCGCTTCCCCCAACTCGTCTAATTTGGATGAAGAAGTCGATAAGCTCAAGCTAGCGGTAAAGTACGGTGCTGATACCGTGATGGACTTGTCCACCGGTGGTGGTAATTTGGATGAAATTCGTACGGCAATTATTAACGCTTCACCTGTGCCAATTGGAACTGTGCCAGTTTACCAAGCACTAGAAAGCGTCCACGGTACGATTGAAAACCTAACTGCCAATGACTTTCTCCATATCATTGAGAAACACGCCCAACAAGGGGTAGATTATCAAACCATCCACGCCGGGATTTTAATTGAGCATTTGCCCTTAGTACGCGATCGCATTACAGGAATTGTCTCGCGCGGTGGCGGTATCTTGGCACGGTGGATGCTGCATCACCACAAGCAAAATCCCCTTTACACTCACTTCAACGACATCATCGAGATTTTCAAACGCTATGATGTCTCGTTCAGTTTAGGTGATTCCCTGCGCCCCGGTTGCCAGCACGATGCCTCGGATGCCGCTCAATTAGCGGAACTCAAAACTCTCGGACAGCTAACTCGTCGTGCCTGGGAACATGACATCCAGGTGATGGTAGAAGGCCCTGGACACGTTCCGATGGATCAAATTGAGTTTAATGTCAAAAAGCAGATGGAAGAGTGTTCAGAAGCGCCCTTCTATGTCTTGGGTCCACTGGTGACGGATATTGCACCCGGCTATGACCACATTACCTCAGCAATTGGCGCGGCGATGGCGGGATGGTATGGTACGGCGATGCTGTGCTATGTGACACCGAAGGAACACTTAGGTTTGCCCGATGCCGAAGACGTGCGGAATGGCTTAATTGCCTATAAAATTGCGGCTCATGCGGCAGATATTGCAAGGCATCGTCCAGGCGCACGCGATCGCGATGATGAACTTTCTAAAGCCCGTTATAATTTCGACTGGAACCGTCAGTTTGAATTATCTCTCGATCCGGAACGGGCAAAGGAATATCATGACGAAACTTTGCCAGCGGATATTTATAAAACTGCTGAATTCTGCTCAATGTGCGGACCCAAATTCTGCCCAATGCAGACTAAAGTTGATGCCGATGCTTTGACGGAATTAGAGAAGTTTTTGGCGAAGGAAACCGTAACCCAAAGTTAGCCATATTGTCGGGGCAATCCTCCCTGGTTGCCCCTGTTGTTGGGTAAGGGTAGGCATCCGGAGCGAAGGTGAGGAGGCGCTACCCCTACTCAATATTGTTGGGTAGGTAGGGGGCACTAGCCCTAGGGTTGGGGGTAGACACCGAGAAATGGGATGAATCCTAACAATTATTGATGGGTAATTTCTCGAAACTCCTTCAAAAACCGCCGAAATAAAGGATGATTTGACGAATCATACTCAAAGGGAAAAATTGTTGTTAAAGGCTTTAACTCCATCATCGTCGCTGCTAAAAAAGCCCCATTAAATTGTCCTAATTCATCTGGTCGGATATCCCGTTCTATCACTTCAATTCCTATAGACTGAGCAATATCCAGCAGTGTGGCGCGGGTGATGCCGGGGAAAATGTTTGGCGTTAGCTTTGGTGTAACCACTGTCTCTTGTTGCAAGAGAAAAAGATTAGCTGCTGTTGCTTCGGTAATTTTCCCTTCCTGATCAAGCATAATCGCATCATCAAACCCTTTTAATTCCGCAGCGCGACGGCTTAAATAACTATTTACATATACGCCACAGATCTTCCAGGTTACAGGAATAGCGAGACCGGAAACACGCTCGAAGCTGGAAATGTGACTTGTCAGGGGTTTGTCTAGATCACGGGGAATTGTCACGGCTAAGATGGTTACAGCAACTGGCATTTCCTCCCGAAAAACTAGCTGTGGTTCTTTTCGATAAACAATCGGTCTAATGTAGTAATTTGTGGGAGGAAGTTCCTCCAAAAGAGATTCAATTCCTATTTTTAAGTCTTCGTTTGACCAAGAAAATTCTAACCCCATGTTTGTTGCACCATGACGCAGACGGTTGAGATGGGCGTCTAGGCGATGGATATAATAGCGATCGCTATTCCAATACGCCATAATGCCATCAAAAACACCGATGCCTAGGTGGAGGGAATGGCTCGCAATGGAAGGATCAGCTTGTTCGCGTTCGACTAGTCTTCCGTTATGCCAAACAATTGGTGCCGCTTCAAAGCTCATCAAACTATTTTAGATCAAGCCCAAGTCTTTGTTGGGGAAAATTAGAAAATCTTTGCTTCTCTTCTGCAAGAAATATCTTTAGATAGAGGTTTATTTCTGACTAAAGTCCTAGTGTAGAAGCTACTGAGCGCTAA
>CADCTM010000196.1:0-2572 GCA_902805485.1 uncultured Coleofasciculus sp.
TTTGCGCCCTAGCTTCGGTGATTGAGAATTGGCGCTGTTTAGATATTGAATATCCATTGAATCTTTTCAGCAAGCTATTCGGGAGAGCTTGGATCAACTAGATAACCAGGTTGGATTCTTTTAACGGTTATTCTTGGTTTCTCTAGTGCTATTTTTAATGGTGTAAGTATAACACTGATTGTTCCCTTAATCTTGGGATTTTTAGGCAAAGAAAACGTAGATTTCCGAGGCAGCCCACCGATTCTTCAAAAACTGCTCTCACTTTTTGATCAGGGTGAAGGAAGTAATCGCCTTTTGGTAATGGTAATTGTGGTGGTCTTAGCGATTGTCCTTAAGAATGTTGCCAATTATGTAACGCTCCTTGCTTCGAGCGATTTATCAAGAAAGCTCGTTAACGATATTAGAAAAGAAGGCGTTAAATTACTTTTAGGAGTTGATTTAGACTATTTCGTAAAAACTAAAATTGGTGATGTAGTTAACCAGATTAGTCACGAAGTCGGTCGCGCTGCTGGTGCGATCAGAATTGCTATTCAAATTTTTACAACATTGATTACAATTTTAACCTTTGTCGTTATTTTAATTTCAATATCCTGGCAGCTCACTTTAGCTTCTACTGGTTTATTGTTTTTAGTAACACTGACTAATCAATATTTCATAAAACGGGCTAAGGACTTTGGACAAGTCTTATCAGATAAATCAAGAGATTATTCGACTGCTTTACTGGAAATTCTCACAGGGATACGGTTAATCAAAGCCGTGAGTAATGAGGAAGCTGAATATCAAAGAATTCAAAAACTTATTGAGGGAAGAGAACAAGCTGACTACCAATCGCAAGCAAATTATGCTGCCATTGGACCGATTAATGAAGTAACAGGAATTTTGGCACTTCTCGCAATTGTATTTATCGCAAGAACTTTGTTTTTGCAGCAAATCGAATCTGTTTCAACGGTATTACTGATTTATTTGGTTGTACTTTTTCGATTACTTCCGGTTGTCAGTCAGTTGAATTCGCAAAGAAGCAGCTTTGCCAACGCTTCTCCCAGTACAGAAATTATCGCAAATTTTTTGTGCCGGGATAACAAACCGTTCATGAAGAATGGCACGAACTTTTATACAAAAATTGAACAAGGAATTCGCTTGGAAGGCGTATCATTTGCCTATCCAGGTCATGACGATTTAGTGCTAAATAAAGTTGATTTGTGGGTACCTAAAGGCACGACTCTGGCTCTAGTTGGTGCTTCTGGTGCAGGTAAATCCACGCTAGCGGATTTGCTGCCAAGATTTTATGATCCGATTGAAGGTTGTATTACGGTTGATGGAAAAGATTTGAGGGATTTCGATATCCGCTCGCTTCGGCAAGCGATGGGAATTGTTAGTCAGGATACGTTTTTATTTAATACTTCTGTACAGAATAACATTGCTTATGGACGGGAAGCTGTCACCATTGAGGAGGTAATTGCAGCGGCAAAACGAGCCAATGCTTATGACTTTATTGTGGCATTACCTCAAGAATTTGATACGGAAATAGGCGATCGCGGTGTGCTACTATCTGGAGGGCAACGGCAGCGAATGGCGATCGCTCGGGCGCTGCTGCGTAACCCTGATATATTGATTTTGGATGAGGCGACGAGTGCTTTAGATACAGTTTCTGAGCGCTTGGTGCAACAAGCTATTGATGAATTGTGCCGAGATCGCACAACAGTTGTGATTGCTCATCGACTTTCTACAATCCAAAAAGCGCATCAAATTGCCGTACTTGAAAAAGGGCAAGTTGTGGAAATTGGCACTCATGAAGAACTGATTAAAAAAGGCGGTTACTATACTCGTCTTTACGCAATGCAATTTGATCGAGAAACGGAGACTCTTATTGATAAGAGTGTTAACGAGGCTTTAATTCAAACCTCTTACGAATTTCGTACTCATCTCAACCCACTGATGGGATTTTTGCGGTTAGTTGTTGATGATTTGGTAGAAAATAATGGCGAACGGCGAGAATTGACTCAAGAAGCTTATCAATCAGCAATTCGTTTGCTTCAAAATTTAGAGAGTTTGGAAGAACAATCAAGGATTGCTTGATAGAAATTGACCTAACCCCCCAACCCTTCCCTTGGTGAGGATTGCGGGGTTGGGGGGTTAGGTCATCTTACCCAAATTAACGTTGGGTTAACCGTGTAAGCACCTGATTTGAGCGCTCAACAAATGACTTCATTCCCTCCGCATCGAAGCCTTTCTGAGCCATCAATGCTAAGTCATAAACGTGCTGGCAAATATCACTTGCTAGCTCCCCAGAAGGCGACTGACCACCACTTTGAACAATACTACCCTGACTGAGTTCAACGAGGTTCTGAATCAGTGGGTGGGCGGTATTTACGACTAAGATATGTTCTTCAGGAAACTGAGCAGACTGTTGCTGCATTAGCGCTGTCATTTCCTGGAGACGCCGCATCGCTTCTGGCAACAGTACCATCGCTGGGGGAGTTCCTTGGGGGTCATCTGACTTTAGCGCCTCGGTACGGATGGTAACTTTGGGCTTATTGAGGGCTTTTTCAAACAACTCTTTAACCAGTTCACT
>CADCTM010000196.1:2582-4007 GCA_902805485.1 uncultured Coleofasciculus sp.
GAATCCACCCGTGAAAACTTAACATCAGAATACTCACGTTCTAGGAAGCTGATGAAGTGTGTATCGATGAACGAGTCCATAAATAGGACTTCCAAACCTTGCTTTTTATGTAGTTCTACATAAGTCGCTTGTGAGGCTTCATCGTTGCAGTAGAAGACACGATTTTCGTGGTGTTCTTTGTTTCGCTCCAAATACTCTTTGAGGGTGGTGTATGACTTTCCAGAACCCTGAGAGGGCGTAGCAGTTGTTGGAGTTACGTCTTGCCAAGCGTCTCCTTCTTCAGATTGCACTTGTACTTCTGGAGTTTCAGGCTTGCTTGTTGGCGCGGCTGCCTCATGAGTCGTGCGATAGATAATAATATCTTCGACTTGTTTTTTAAACTTGTCGTCGTTGAGGGAACCGAACTTCACGAAAGTGCCAACGTCTTGCCAGGAACGGATGTATTCGTCGCGATTTTCGTTATAAAGTGACTTTAAGCGATCGCCTACTTTTTTGGCAATAAAGTCAGCAATTCTCCGCACGGTACGGTCATTTGTGAGGGCGCTACGGGAGACATTTAGGGGAATATCTGGACTATCAATGACACCACGAAGTGGCATCAAAAAGCTGGGAATTACTTCTTCGCAGTGGTCGCTAACAAAGACCTGATTACAGAATAATTTGATGTTACCTTTCGTGACATCGACATCTGGTTTCAGCTTGGGAAAGTAAAGAATGCCGTTAAGCAAGAACGGGTAATCGGTGTTCAGATGTACCCACAATAACGGCTCATCTTGGTACGGGTAAAGGTAGCGATAAAACTCCAGATAATCTTCTTTGGTTAAGTTTTGGGGCGACTCTTTCCACAACGCTCGTTGTCTGTTAATTTGTTCGCCATCCAGCTTAATTGCTACTGGCATAAAGTCGCAGTAGGCTTTCACCAAGTGGCGAATTCGCATCGGTTCCAGGTACTCTAATTCTTCCTCTTGGAGGGTAAGAGTAACCGTTGTACCGCGCTGTGTCCTTGCTGAATCTTCTAAAACAAAGGCTGGAGAACCATCACAAGACCAGTGAACTGCCGATGCTCCTGCCTTATAAGAAAGGGTATCAATTTCAACGTTACTTGCCACCATGAAGGAGGAGTAGAAACCCAAACCAAAATGACCGATAATTTGTTGGTCGGCGTCTTTTTGGTATTTCTGAACAAATTCTTCGGCGCTGGAAAAGGCGACTTGGTTAATGTATTTTTTTACCTCGTCGGCAGTCATGCCGATGCCATTATCGGAGATAGAAAGAGTTTTTTTCTCTTTATCAATGATGATTTGAATTTCGGGGGTATCCAATTCACCATCAACTTCTCCGGCGAAGGAAACCATCTTCAATTTTTGGATGGCATCGACGCTGTTTGATATCAGTTCCCGCAAGAAGATTTCGTGGTCTGTGTAG
>CADCTM010000197.1:0-3604 GCA_902805485.1 uncultured Coleofasciculus sp.
TTCGTTCAATCTATAGAAGGGAGAATTGTTCGTAAAAAGTATCAGCTAAAAACTATAATCAGAAAAACCAATAAAGCGGATTTCAAATCTTGGTTGACTCTGAAAATTAAAAGATTAATTCCGGATACCTCTTTGAACCTGAATGTTACTTTCATTCTAATAGTCTTATTAGTGTTATCCCAGTTAATTGCTCAGAATCCCACACGGGGAGACTCATTACTGTTTGAGATGTCTAAACAATCCCTCTCCTTGCCATCGAGATTACATCAAATAACTGGTGAATCCAGGACACTATAGGACATTGCTCAACCGGAAGAAAAACCTTTCTTATCTGAAACAGTGAGGCAATATATCGAATCTGACCCCGGCAGGCTGTGCCAGAAGCATATCAGGGAGCATCCGCAAGTGACGTTTCAGGCTCTAGCTTTAGCTCGACTCGATGGCAAAACCTGGAAAGAGATGTCTGAATTTTTCGGGATTGGTATTCCAGCTCTCAATAATTTTTTTCAACGTCGCCTGAGAGAATTCGCACCGGACATTCGGAGATATGTACAGGAACAGTCTGATTAAAAATGGAGAAAGACAATGACAATTCGCACTAAAGAAGCCTCAAATTTTACAGTTTCAGTATTGAGACCCGCACATCAGCTAGCCGAGAAGTTCTGCCAATACCAATCGAATCTTCAGAAAGCTGAACAGGTTTATCTCAATACATTGGCGGTGTATGCGGTTAATTATTACTTGCAGTGCCAGGGATTTGAAACGGACTGGCAAAAGAGTAATAGTTGGGATTCAATTATGCAGACCTTCCTGGATGTTGCTGATTTGGAGGTGAAGAATTACGGGAAGTTAGAGTGTAGACCTGTATTGCCCAATGCCGAAGTGGTTTATGTTCCACAAGAGGTTTTGGAAGAGCGGATTGGTTATGTGGCGGTGCAGTTGGATGAATCGTTGAGGGAAGCAACGCTGCTAGGATTTACCGAAACGGTATCCACCCAAGAGTTAGCCCTTAGTGAGTTGCGCTCGCTCGAAGAGTTGTCGGGATACTTGAGCCAATTCAAGCAATCGCAACCGATTGAAGAGCGGGTGAACCTAAGCCAGTGGCTGCACAATATCTTTGAGGTGAGTTGGGAGACAGTAGAGGCGATTTTCGCACCACCCCAAGCTGAACTCTCGTTTAATACCAGAGGTTCGTCCCCTGTCAAAGTGAGTACACCGGAAATTCCCGTCAATGGTGTCAAACGAGGCAAGCGGCTCGATTTAGAACGGCTTGGGGGGAGTGAGCAAGTGGCAGTCTTCGTGGGACTGACGCCAACTCTATCGGCCCAATCGGACATCTCCGTGGAGGTGTGTCCCATAGGCGGTCAACCTTATCTGCCATCGGATTTACAGCTAATGGTACTTGATGAGCAAGGAAAATCGGTACTGCAAGCGGAAGCAGGAAACAGTGAGAGTATTGAATTTCAGTTTAGCTGTGAAGCCGGTGAGAGTTTTACTGTTAAAGTCACTTTAGGTGAAGTAAGCATCACGGAAAAGTTTTTCATTTAGTGGGTAATTGGTCGTTGGCTTGTGAACGAATGACTGAGGGCTAAGGAAAAAAGCTTAGTACTTAATCTAAAGAGAAGTGAAGTAAGCATCACAGAAAAGTTTCTCATCTAGCGAGAAGCGAACAGGGGGTAACCGATGGATAAGTTAGTTGTGCTTGAGCTAGAGGGTGATTTGCCGACTCTGGGGTTTCGAGTCACCTTGGAAATACACTCAGAGGGTAGTCTCCACCCCGTAAAAATCAAAGGTCACTTACCTCCAGAGCCAGAGCTAGCTACCCACTTACAACACCATTGGCAGGAGAACTATCGTTCTTTGGGAGCGCCAAGACGTTTGGAAGCGTGTTTACGAATCAAGGACCAAAAGATTATCTACAAAGGTTCGATTAACAAGCGCATTGCCGAATGTAGAGAATCAGCTCTGGAGCTGCGTGATCGCTTGAGAGCGTGGCTGGACTCTGAAGCCTTTCGAGGCATTGACCGGCGCTTACGCGAAGAATTAAACCGAGACGAAGCGATTCGGTTCTTAATTCGCACCGAAGATAAACAGTTGCACAAACTTCCCTGGCAAGAGTGGGATTTTTTTGAGCGTTATCCTAAAGCAGAAATTGCCTTGAGTGCAGTAGAGTTTGAACAACCCAAAAAATCGCAGGTAGCAACCCTCAAAGAAAAAGTCAGAATCCTAGCGATTTTAGGCAATAGTAACGGCATTGACATTGACGTAGACCGCAGGAAACTAGAGGCATTGCCCGATGCGGAAGTGGAGTTTTTGGTAGAGCCAGAGCGTCAGCAGCTCAACGACCGACTCTGGGAGCAACCCTGGGACATTCTGTTTTTTGCCGGACACAGCGAGGCTCTTGGAGAGACGGGTCGGATTTACATTAACCAAACCGATAGCCTATCGCTCAATGAACTCAAGTATGGACTCAGAAAAGCGATCACTCAAGGATTACAGCTAGCGATTTTTAACTCTTGTGATGGTTTGGGGTTAGCTCATGAGCTAGAGCAGCTACACATCCCGCAAATGATTGTGATGCGGGAGCCGGTACCAGATAAGGTAGCACAGGAATTTTTGAATTACTTTCTTAACGCTTTTGCTAATGGCGATTCTCTCTACCTGGCAGAGCGTCAAGCGCGAGAACGATTACAAGGTCTAGAGCAGGAATTTCCCTGTGCCAGTTGGTTGCCGGTGATTTGTCAAAATCCGGTAGAAGTCCCTCCTGATTGGCTAAAGCTGCGAGGGTCAACTGGGGGAAGGATTAGTTCACAGCAATGGGATAGTGTCTCTGGTGCTGGTGAATTAAAAAACCTAGCCCCACAGTCCCATCTCCTCTTAGGGAAGGGGGAGCCAGACTCCTCTCCCCTAAGAGGAGATGGGCTAGGGGAGGGGTTCTTCATCAATTCGCCAACAGTATCACCAGTGGGAGACACTCAACCGCCTTCATCAAAAAGATGTGGTTTCCGCTCCCTGTTTTTAGCAAGCGTGGCTGTAACTTCCCTGGTGATGGGAACGCGGTACGTTGGGATACTAGAACCTTTAGAACTTCAAGCTTATGATTACCTGATACGGCAGCGCCCGCCGGAACTGATTGACGAGCGGATTTTAGTTGTTGAAGTGACTAAAGAGGATATTGCTGAGCATCAGTATCCGCTAGAGGATGCTACGGTCGCCCAACTTCTTCAAAAATTGGAACAGTATGAACCGCGAGCCTTGGGGTTGGATATGCATCGCTATCAATCGCGAGGAGTAGGTCGCAAAGATTTCATTAGCCGTTTTGAGCAGAACCAGAATTTTTTCACTGTATGTGCCTCTGGTTCTTCTGACCCCAATTATGCTCCACCGCCAGAACTTTCAGAACAGCAATTAAGAAATCAAGTGGGCTTCAGTGACGTGGTCATTGACAGATCTAACCCCAAAGACCGCAGGATTCGGGGCGACTTGGTGGTGGGCGAACAGCCGGAAGACACGAGTCGTACTATCCGTCGCCAACTCTTATCCTACGACCCCAGCCTCTCGCCCTCGCCCTCTTCCTGTTCTACCCCCTATAGCTTCAGCTTCC
>CADCTM010000197.1:3614-4007 GCA_902805485.1 uncultured Coleofasciculus sp.
TCAGCTTCCAACTGGCATTCCGGTTTCTTTATGAAGAGAAGATTCAACCAATGGAAGTTAATAGCAATGAAGAATGGCAGTTTGGGACAGTTGTCTTTCATAGATTAGCGGCTCGTTTTGGCGGTTATCAACAGCTAGATGGGCAGAGCAGCCAAATTATGCTTAATTACCGTTCAAATCAACCGGGACAGCGGGTCACGCTCAAACAAGTTTTATCAGGAAAATTAGATAGGAATTTAGTCAAAAATCGAGTTGTTCTGATTGGTTATACTGCTCCAATTGCTAGAGACAACTTTGATACTCCCGACGGACAAAGGGCAGGGATATGGGTTCATGCCCACATGGTGAGCCAAATTCTCAGTTCGGTTCTCGATAAGCGACCGTTGGTGTGGG
>CADCTM010000198.1 GCA_902805485.1 uncultured Coleofasciculus sp.
GCTGCTGCCGTTTCGGGCTGTCTTAATGCATAAACTGCTACGCAGCCTGATTGTAAAATATAAAATTAAGTATAAAGCTATTTTTACTGGATTTTAGACTAAGAAAAATCGACTCAGCCGTAACTCAAAGCTGAGAAAGAAGAACACTCAGAGTAAAAATAGAGACTAAGCGACTGTTTTAGTCCGTTTTTTGTGCGGTGTTTTCCCTTTTTTGACTACCGGGTAGCGAATTTTTGTAGTACGTTTGTTTCCCACTGACCAACCTGGAGACTTTCCACGGAGTTTTGGAGAGACAGCGGGTGTGCCAATCTCAGGTAAAAGTGATGCGATCGACTGAGCCACCCGTCCTGGGGTTAAATGGGAAAGTGGTTTTTGCCAGGGAAGATGATGCTGTGCAACCAAATCCCTAGCCAACCATAACTCCCAAGTTAATACAGGCATTAAATCACTCCACCTTTCACATTGTCCAGGAGTGCTAAGTTGAGGCAGCGTCCAATGTAGTCGTTGCTTGAGAAAACGATACCAATGGTCAACAGCAAAGCGGCGCAGATATTGCCGCCAAATCTCGCTCATAGGAGGCATCTCCGAACCTATCCAGACTAACCATAAAGGTTGAGACTTTGAGTGTGATTGTTTCGGTAATATACGTTCAACTAAAATTAATTGCATGGCATGAGTTGCACTGCCGGAAAAATGTAGATTTTGCCACATCCGGACTCGAAGCTGCCCTAACTTTGAGTCATCTACTTCAATAGTTTCAGTCGCTTCCCACCAAGTCGAGGGGTCATTGAGCTTAAATTTTTGACCATGTTTTCTCGGTCGTCCCTTACCTGTATAGAGGGGAGGGCCTGAGTATAAACAACGATTAGAACGAATCCTCATCAAAAAGTCGGCTTCTATCTCTGCTGTCTGATTAAGTAAGGAAGCATTGCCATATTCACTATCTAACAAGATAATCGGGCGTAGTGGCAGATGCTTACAAACTTGTTTGATTTGCCAAGCCGCTTTGCTAATTGGATTCTCCCAACTGGTAATACGCTCATGTCTCAAAGGTAATGCCCAACTTCCTGACTCTTGGGGTATCCAAGCTATGGTACTGTATCCCTGACCAACACTAATCGGTTTGTTGGAAGCTATTGCACTCGATTGATGTTCGTAAGTACGGTCTTGCAGTGTTGGCGAATGAAGTCTTGTCCAAGCCGTATGATCTACGGCTAAAACGGGACGCTCCTGCGCTGATATATGTTTGATATATAAACGCATTAACTTGTTTCGATTGGGTCTACAGTCTTGTAGCGCTGTGCGCTAAGAGCGCCCCGCTTCGCTAACGTATATGCTCGGCCACTTCCGTCGAAAGAAGGGACTTAAAGAAAATTCCGCTAGGCTATAGGCATTGCGAGTTGTGAGTACAGCATCAGTCAACTCAAAGGTGGCATCCTGAGCAAAGTTAAGTAAGTCGTAAACTTGTTGGCGAAATTCTTGAAGTTGTTTATAGTTCATTTGGGGAGAAATGACCAATTTTGGTTGATTGTCATTTTCTCCCCTTTCCCATGACTTATACAGGTCAGGTTGAACGCCCGTAATTAGGGGAGACACGGAGACACCGTGACGGGGAGACGGACAGAGATTTTTATTAGGGGCAATCATCCCAACTTAATATTAAGTCTGTATCATTTCATGCCAGTTCCATAGAGCTGAGTTTTATTCGCGATTAGTACTCGCGAACTTGGCTAATTTTTTAGCCGTAATTACTGCTTCCCAACTCGGCGATCCTTGTCATCGTAGTCTAAACTCCAGTTGGGAATGCACCCTGTAATATTTTTCCTTAATCGAGTTAAAGCACGATTTAACGATTTCGTTAAATCTTACTTTCTTGCTTTAAAGATTTCGTTATTGACCTGAGAGCGAAAAAACTATATAAAGATTTCGCGATAGTACGAAACAGCGAAAGCAAGATGACCGTATTAGTGGGTGTCGTTTCCCAGAAAGGGGGTGTTGGCAAAAGCACCCTCGCCCGTCTGATTGCCCGTGAATACGCGGCGGCGGGTTGGGATGTTAAGATTGCCGACTTGGATATTTCCCAAGGTACAAGCACCGACTGGAAGCAACGCCGAGAGCAAAATCGCCTCCAGCCGGAAATTGCCGTCGAACCGTTTCGTACTATTGCCCAAGTGCTCAAACACGCTGATGTTTATGATCTGATGGTTTTAGATGGCGCACCGCATTCGATGCAAGGAACACTAGAAATAGCTCGCTCTTCTGCGCTGCTTGTCCTTCCCACAGGTTTATCCCTAGATGACTTAAAACCATCCGTCTTGTTGGCACACGAGCTAGTCAAGGCTCATATTCCAGAGGACAGAATCACCTTTGCCCTTTGCCGAGTCGGAGACAGGGACAACGAAATCGAAGAAGCCCGCTCGTACATTCATAAAGCCGGCTATAGCACCGTCGCTGGCTCAATTCCCGAAAAAACAGCCTATCGGCAGGCAAGCGATAGCGGTCGCGCCGTTTCTGAAGTCACCTTTCCAACCTTGAAAAAACGAGCCGAAGAAGTCGCTCAGGGCATCATCAACAAGTTGAGTAAACAAGAGGCATAGTATGGCAACCCAACCCCCGCCACCACCACGTAAGCCCAGTAAAGGCGAACCTCCTAGCCTCAAGGAAACAAAGGAAAATCTGGAGAAACCTGACCCTGAGGAAATCGTCAATCTGAATTTCAAGGTGACTGCTGAGTTTAAAAAGGACTTCAAAATCACAGCAGCGACTTATGGCTGCACGCAAGTTGACCTGTTACAGCGAATCTTCAAATTTTGGACGGAGCATCATGGCTAGTCTTGCTTTCGTCAAATCGTCCTTTTGGCTCGTTACCAGGACGAGTTTAGTTAAAAAGACTTTCAGACACTACTGAATAGTTAATTCACTTGTTCACGGATTGTACCTGAAGTCGGCGAGTACATTCCAGACATAAGAAAAAATCATGAAAAACGCCCAGAACCCGTATTCTCTCGTGCAGGGGCTATATAGCCATTGATAAGCAGGACTGAATTGAGGCGCGAGTGTCCCGGGGAAATCACGATTTATCAAGGCTTTAAGGGGTTTATTCCACGAAACCCATATATCGTGTAAGATACCGAAAGTTAGAAAAATTAAGGCATGAAGGTCAACGGCAACGGACAAGGAAAAGTCCTGACCCAAGAGGAATTGAAACAACTATTTTCCGAGGGATTAGTAACCCCACGGGATAGAGCGCTGTTTGCCATCTGTTTGTTTGCAGGTTGTCGGATCAGTGAAGCGTTAGCACTCCGGACCACGGACATCAAAGGTGAAACCTTGACTCTCAGAAAGTGTACCACTAAAGGGAAACTCAAAACCCGCGTGGTGGACATCATCCCAGGATTGGATGCACTGTTACAAGCTTACCAAGTAAAGCCAGGTTTTCTGTTTCCTGGTGGACGCCCAGGTCAGCCAATGACTCGGTTCATGGCGGACAAGATTCTGAAAAAGGCTTGCGAACGCATCGGAGTTGTCGGAGTTAGTACCCACTCGTTCCGCCGCACGGCTCTGACGCAGATGTGTAGCGCGGGTATTCCACTTCGCCACATCCAGGAAATATCCGGTCACAATGACCTGGGAACCTTGCAGCGCTATCTGGAAGTGTCGCCAGATCAAAGGAAGAAAGCTGTTTCCGTTATTGGATTTTGATAGTGGGTAGTGGGAAGGTGATCGCGGGAAAACTGGCACAGAAGAAAGCTAAGATATTGAACGCTCAAACCAAGTAATAGATTCCAGATGTCAGTCCCGGTCAGAATCCAGCCAAATGGCTTCAGCGTCCAATACCCTAAAACTCGATGGCGGGTTATCTTCGTTGAGCATTCGTCTGGAAAATTTTACTTTCGTTTCAGCTCGCAAGAGTTTTGGTTTGAGCCTCGTGATCGCTACCGCTATCCCAACCACGACGCGGCAAAGCGTGCTGCCTTCTGCTTCCTGGAACTGA
>CADCTM010000199.1 GCA_902805485.1 uncultured Coleofasciculus sp.
CGCTAACATCACGTGTTGGTCTAGCAGATGCCGCTTCCATCAACAGTTACATGACGGGCAACATGGGTCTGCCACCGATGGAGATCTACGATTTGACCTATCGTACTCAGCTTGGAACGCAGTTTTTCAAGCCGCGCGGCTCATTAGTCTTCTGCGCTTCAACTGGGCGACAGGAAGAATTTATGACTGGAGTTGATGGTACTGACTTTGAGATTGTGACCAACACAATGGGCTACTACGCGATCGGTACTGCCGTTGGCGAAGATAATCCAGGGCGTGTAATGCGTGCCACTTCCAGCAATATGAAGCCAGTCGGTTTGTACTGCCAGGGCTTTGCCACTACGTTCCCGGTCTTGGTCGAACCCGAGAGCATTGCCGTAATCAATGTCTCCAAGCCAACGGCTTAAAGCAAAGTTATCTGCATGTAGTTTGATTCAGTTTTTCTAAGCACGTTCAGAATATGCCTCCATTTCTTAACAGAGTAAAATTCTTGACGCTGAAACCATTCTTTGGGGTCACAATCCCGCTTGGAAGAATTGCAACGAGTACATGCAGGGACAATGTTGCCGATACAGTCAGAGCCGCCTTTTATCAAAGGAATGAAATGATCGAGTGCGATCGGGTTACTGATAGAACAGTAAGCGCAGCAGTTGCTAAACTCTTGTCGCCTCAAGGTTTCTTCTTGACGGCTCCAAGCAACATGGTGATTGTTAGCAAAAATCCTTTGCTGTCTTACTCTGACACTCATCGTGATTTTGCTTTTGTTCTTTTGATAGTAGGTTTTGCGCTGCGCCCTCATCAGTTCGGGATTATCCCGCTTGTATTGGGTTTTTTTGGGTCTAACAGTCTCTCGATTCCGTCGATAGTAATCTTTGCTGTAGTCAGGATTGCGATCGAGGTATCGACGTTGCGCCGCTCTAACCTTGTCTCGATTGGTTCTTTGCCAATTTTGGAAGTAGGGCTTTCTTTCCTCGTAAGTCTTGCAAGTCAGTATGTGGAGCGTTCTTCTGCACTCAAAGCACTGGTTGTTACTCAGCAACCGAACGCTTTGACCATTGCCCCAATCATGCAAATTAACGCAGAGATTGCCAAGCGTATAAAGAGAAGTGCTCAGGACAATTTGAGGGTAGGGGCAGTAAGCGTATGGGGTTGGCTTCGGTGGGCGCTTACGCTTTTTAGAGTCATACTCACATCGGCAAGTAGCGCACCTTTGATTGGCTATGTATCTTAAGCTTTCTCCGTTTCCGTTGTAGTCGTGCCCTCTACGGCATAGCTTACCTAGCTCATGTACTTCAGGATTAAAAACAGGTAGCATGAAAAAGAACCTCTACTGGTTTCAGCGAATAGCTCAAGGTTTTGACCGCCAAATCATGACCCTTGGGCTATTTGTGTATGTACAACTATTTTACCTTGTGAATAACTGGAAACCTAGTAGCAGCAATGCTTTTGGGCAACTCTTCATATATTCAAGAGGTGCGTTTTGAAAGCTAACCTCGATCGTACTTATGGCTGGATGGGTCAGACCTATCTAGCAGGAGAGAGAGACATTCCTGAAGCGATGGCAAAGGCGATCGGGCTAGTCCCATCGCCTCTGCCTGAACCAGAGAAAGAGGAGACAGTATCGAAAACCGAGGATCAGGAAGAAGAAGAACCACAAACCATCGCAATCAATACTGCCACGGCAGAAGCGATCGCTGATGGTTTGAGTGGAGTAGGGCTTAACTCAGCTAAACAAGTCGTGAATCTGCGTGAAACCATGCCAGGTAAACGGTTTACAAGTATCGAGCAACTGAGCCAAATCAGTCGGGTTGACTGGCAGGCATTGACTGCTCAAATCTCTTTCGATTAAAGAGTGATCTGATGGGTGAGTGTGGTTGTGGAAAAAAGCATGGGTTTCTTCGTCAGTCCAAGCAGTTGAGCGAGTTCGTTTTTAGCTGCTTGGTTGGCAAGTATTAAAGACCCAGACTGCCCACCGCTGCCATAACTCACGCTCATCTCACCATCAACTTTGATGTCGGTAGCATCGGCAAGACCTGATTTCTGTTGGACTCGAATGGCTTTCTTATCGCTCTTGATTTCTTTCAGCAAGGTTTGAGCAGCATCCACAAAGGTTGTACCTTTCAATGCATCCAATTCTTCTAATGCTGTGCATTTGCTTTCGACCAAATCGAAGCTAAAACCCAGCAAAAGCGCGATCGCCATCTTCTCGTCAACATCAAACATATTTTCAGTGCCAAAACTAATGCGATCGTAGCCGATGAGTTGCAACACTTTTCATTTAATCAATTCTGAGGCAGGTTGCTATGCGATCCAGCGCGGCGTTAGTTTGGGCGCACCGCCTGCGAATAGTGGTTTAGCGATCTTTTATCCTGATACTGATGTCTCTACTTATACCCCGTTAGGTCAAATTAAAACTGGTACGGTAAGCAGCAATCCCGATCTAGTCGGCACACTAACTTTTGATCCGCTAGTTTATGGAACATTCACCCTTGCTGATGGGCGTGTAATCACAGGCACTAAAATTATTATGCAATTCGACGCTGCGGCTAGCAGCGTGATTAGACTGCCCCCCAACTGGCTTGACTTTGACGCTGAGGAACCATTGCTTGGTAAGACGTGCTGGATATACGATGTCAAACTCATTCCACCAGTCGGGCGTGTGATTGCTTTGATTGCCCCGTCATACGTCCAAGTGGTTGATGATGTCTCAAGACTGGTACTGCTATGACAACCGAGCTTACGATCGTCCCTCAGTCGAATGAAATCGTGGTCAACACGACAGCGATGCAAACGATCGTGGCACCAGTTGCGCTAGAAGTAGCGATCGCGCCTGTTGGCATACAAGGCAAGCCAGGTTTATCAGGCATCCCCGATGCGACTCAAACATTCACTGGGCAGACCATCGTCACTGTAAGCCACAACCGAGGCTATCGACCGATCGTGTCGGTGACAGATTTCAATGGCGATGCGATTAGCGGATCGGTGCAACATCTTTCGCTGAATACTTTCTCAGTTTCCTTTAACGTGCCTCAATCGGGGCGAATAACTTATTTATAGGAAACCCAAATGGCTCAAAACAACGCTTTCGTCGATCTAAACCTCAACAAGCAATCGTTGATCGGCGCTAAGATTTACCCGCTGTTAACTGTTAACCGCACAGCTTTAAATGCTGGCTTAACCGCTGCTGACGAGGGCTTAATCGTTTGGGATGTTGATCTAAATCAGCTCTTTGCTTGGAGCGGTAGCGATTGGATCAACCCTGTTCCAACGATTACCGGAGGCATGATCTTTAGAGGTGGCATAGCGGCAAATGCTAATGCTCCATCTAATCCCGCCAACGGGGATGTGTATGTGTTCACAAGCGCTGGAACACTGAACGGCACTTGGAACCCTAGCCAGACTGTAGCGATCGGTGATCAGGCGGTCTATGATGCTGCTGCTACAGTTTGGCGCTATATCCAGGGCAATGCTGTCAGCGCCTCTACAACGATTGAGGGGTTAATCGAGTTAGCCACTCAAGAAGAAGTTGATAGCGGCTCAGACAATGTAAGAGCGGTTACTGCTGCAACATTGGCAGGCTATAAACCGAATAACGCCCTGGTAGCAAGAATTGTCAGACGCTTTGAGACGCTTGTAAATCTAGCAGCCAACACACCCTTAGCGATCACTCATAATCTCGACCTAGCAACGCAAAACAGCTTGAGTTTGGAAGTTTGGCAAGCCAATGCAAAGATCGATTTAGCGATTGATACAACCTCAGCTAATGCTCTAACCATAACGTCTAACGTCGCCCTGTCAAACGTTCGTGTTGTCTGTATGGGTTAAGTTATGGCAGCTAGAAATTTATATGTCGATCTCAGGCTTAACGGGCAAGGTTTATTTGCAGGGTACGGAGCATTCGATTTTGATGTTTTTACCAATTTAGGTTATTTTGGATTTAACGCAAACGGATCAAATGTTAAAGCTACAGATCTAAATATTTTCCCTG
>CADCTM010000200.1 GCA_902805485.1 uncultured Coleofasciculus sp.
TCAGCTCACTCAGCAGGCTGTTTGTATATATTAATCTTCGTTAACTTTATTGTAACTAGAGATTAACAAAAGCTTTTGTATGACAAGCCGTAAACATAGCCCAAAATACTTTAAACCATGCTTCAAGATACTCAAACCATACGTTATTACCAACAGCTCACTGACGCCTTGGTTTATATGTGGAACCGAGGTTATCGCTATGACGACTTGCGGATGTATATTGATGGATATCTATCTGCCCTCAAGCATAGTAATGCTCTTGAAGTCTATCTCGTCCACCGTTTAGAGGAAGAAGCAACCCGATACCTGCGGGACCCTTCTAACTTTGAACTAATGCCTCTGCCTGAAACCAAAACCGACTTCTATTAGCGAGTTGTTCGTGATTGGTTTTTAATAAATAGCAAAAAATAGGCAGGTTTGCACAAGCAACCTGCCTATTACCTTTAAGGCTTAAGAGAAATTTAAAGTTAGTACCTGAAAAATTCCGCCCAAACTGAGATGTCGCAGTATTTCTAGGATAGGAAAGCTGCTCATCCCACAAAAAATTTTGACTTGTGGCGTATGCCTCTTAACCTGCCCAAAGGGTTTGATTACAAGCGTAGAGAAAATTTTAGTTCAGATACACCGCAGCTTCTCGGCATCTTTCTTCAAAAATCCTCATGCCTCAAGAAGCCAAAGCTACTTCAACCAACTGTTGTAATTCGCCGTTTTGATATAGTTCAATCAACACATCGGAACCGCCAACAAACTCGCCATCAATGTAGACTTGAGGAATCGTCGGCCAGTTGGAATATTCCTTAATTCCTTGACGAATTTCGCCATCAGCCAAAACATCGACCGTTTCAAAAGGTACGCCCAAGGTATTCAAAATCTGGACAACATTATTGGAAAAACCACATTGGGGCATGAGCTTATTGCCCTTCATGAAAACCAAAATCTTGTTTTGGTCTAGTAAATCATCAAGCCGCGCTTTAAGTTCTGGTGTCATGGTTTTGTCTTTTATTCTTCTGCTGTCTTATCTAGTTCTAGTGTACCGATAGTAGAGAAAACACTGTCACTTGCCGCTTAGACAGATTGTCCCGTAGCCTTCCAGGATTCGGGTGTATAGGTTTTAAGTGCCAGAGCGTGAATTGCTTCTGTTGCCATCGCGGTTTGGAGCGCTCCATAAACCAACTGATGCTGTTTGATCAGGCTTTTGCCTTCAAATTCGGAAGAAACAACAATTGCTTGCAAATGATCGCCACCGCCTGTTAAATCTTGAACCTGCACCTGAGCATCTGGTATTTGTGCTTTAATCATTGCCTCGACTTGCTCTAGGCTAATCATTGCGACTCCCATTTTTCTTCACGTTAATAGATCTAATTTAACTTTTAGGAGGAGCGGACGAGGAAGTCGGCTGGCTGTTTCTGGGAAAAGGAGCATCAACAAATCCTAACTCGAAGAGTTGCTGGTAAGCCTTTTTACCGAGATCTCGGGTGGGATTCTGAGAGCGTACAATTTGAATTAACAACGGCACTGCAAGCTCCGGTTGATTTTGCGCCCGATGAACAAGGGCTAGCTGATAAGTGGCTTGATCTCGCATCTCAGCCGTTTGTAGCGCTTTCTGTTTTTGGGCATCGAAAACGCGGTTATCGATTCCTGAGAAACTCGAAGATAGCTGTTGATAAAAATTAGATAATTGATTGAAAACCTGACGTGCGTCTTGGAGTTTTTTGGCAGCCAATGGGTAATTTTGTGAATTAACCGCATTCATTGCCTCTACCATTAAACGCTGTCCTCCAGCTAAACTCAGAACACTACCATCCTGAGTTAATGGTCGCAGATTATTGGGGTCGGTGGGGTCGGGCTGTGCTTCGTTAGCACCTCCTGGACTCACAGGAGCAGTTTGAGCCTGTGCTGGCGGCAGCAGCGCCAAAGCAGCCGTGAATGGTATGGAAACAAGGCAAGTAAAGCCAAGGCGACGAAGACCAGAAGAAACCATGAACTACTTTTGGGGGCTAGCGAGAGCAATAATATGTCTAAGCTTCGGTATTTTACCATTGCTAGACCCATGTGGGTTGCAGTTTTTTGGTAAGAAGGATTCCGAAAGCTTTTAGGGGTGAGACGGAGACGGTAGCTAAAAAGTTTCTAGAGTTTCCATAATTATTAAATATCAAGTGGTGATTGCTTAGGAGCATAGCTGATGACCCATAATTCTAATTCTGAACCCCAAAATCAAAATCCTCCTCAACCTAGCGGCGTCCCCGAAAAAAGCTTGGGCGTACTTTTACAACGCGGAGGTGAGGAATTAGCACTGATGAAGGTAAGCGATCGCTTTACGGTGCGCCCAACTTCTTCAACTGTGGCAAATGAATTAACTGATGCTTTACCTATTAAACGCGATCGCGAAATTACAAGCGCCCAACTCCAGGAATTTACCGTTGCCCCCAAACAACGCGATGCATCAATGCAGGCGGCACGAAATAATAATGATATTGCCTTTGCTAGTCATGTTTACCAGCTCAAAGACAATCCAGAAACTCTCGTTTATTTAACCGACCAAATAACGATTCAATTTACTCCAGAAGTTGATGAAAAAGCCAGAGCAACAATTGCCACCGAATTTGGCTTACAATCCATTAAACCCGTAATTGGTATCCCCAACACCTTCGTCTTCCAACTCACGCCCCAAGCTGCAGAGAACCCGGTTAAAATTGCCAACCGACTGATCGGGCGTCCAGAAATCTTAGTGGCTGAACCTAATATTATCATCCCCAAAGAATCCCACTACCGCCCGAAAGATCCTTTGTACTCTCGGCAGTGGTATCTCAACAACAGCGGTGGTTCTGAGTTAGCGCCAGGTTCTCATATTAATGTCGAAAAAGCCTGGAATATTACCCGTGGAGTACGATCTGTTGTTGTTGCCGTCGCGGATGATGCGATCGATTTAAATCATGCCGACTTTCAAGGAACCGGGAAAATTGTTGCCCCCAAAGACTTTAAAGATAATGACTTTTTGCCCTTAGCAGAAAGTTCCGATGAAAGTCATGGCACTGCCTGCGCGGGAGTCGCTGTTGCAGAAGAAAACGGCACGGGTATTGTTGGTGTAGCCCCTGGTTGTGCGTTGATGCCAATTCGGACTACAGGTTTTGTGGATGATGAAACAATTGAACAGCTATTTAATTGGGTAATTAGTAATAATGCCAGTGTTGTTTCTTGCAGTTGGGGTCCTGCTGCCATTCATTTTCCCCTTTCCCTGCGGCAAAGTGCTGCCCTCACCCGCGCTGCCACCCAAGGGCGTCAGGGCAAAGGTTGCCTCGTCGTCTTCGCCGCTGGTAATGCCAATCGTCCTGTGAGCGGTACGATTTTTGAGAAAGGTTGGCAGGATGACTTGTTGCGGGGACCGACAAACTGGTTAGGCGGTTTTACAATTCATCCCGATACGATCACAGTTTCTGCCTGCACGAGTTTGGGCAAAAAATCAGCTTACAGCAATTGGGGGACAGGCGTCTCCGTGTGCGCTCCTAGTAATAACGCGCCACCGGGAATGTGGTTTGAAAAAACGGGTTATACGAGTACCGCACCGCAGGTTAGATCATCCCTTCCTGGCTTGGGGGTTTTTACCGCCGACTTGTTAGGAGAAGCGGGTTATGAAACGGGGGACTTTACAAGTACCTTTGGCGGTACTTCCAGCGCTTGTCCAGTTGTGGCGGGAGTTTGTGCTTTAATTTTGTCTGCTAACCCCGATCTTACGGCTCAAGAAGTTAAGAGTTTAATTCAAGAAACGGCTGATAAAATTGTTGATCGTGATGCTGATCCTCAGTTGGGAATGCGATTGGGTACTTACGATACTAATGGTTTTTCTCAGTGGTTCGGTTATGGCAAAGTTAATGCTTTTAAAGCTGTAGAAGCGGCAAAACTTAAGGTTGCCCAACCTTCACAAGTCGGTGTCCAATTATTCCACGGACGTAATGATA
>CADCTM010000201.1 GCA_902805485.1 uncultured Coleofasciculus sp.
GAAAAACGGCTTGTGCAACAATACAAAATCCTTAAAGCATTAAAGCTGAAAATCTTGCCGTCACGCACTAACGATATCTACTTGAATCATTACATGAAGAGGAGATGGGGCACTTACCGAAGCTCCAAGGCAGATTGAACATGGCAATCCTGATTATAGATGGGCAAGAATTATCGATCGCTGACGACATTGCTAGCGATGATAAGAAGCTGCGTCAAGCCTTGACTCCCTCCTATCCGTTCATGCCAAACGCCTCGATCTGTCGAAAGAAAACCGAAGATGACAAGTTGTGTGTTGAGATAATCAACTCAGAAGCTGGGACTCAACAAGCCAGTCCAATTGCCATCTTAGAAAAACCACAACAGTTCACCTCAACACAACAAGCTGACTCCACTTTTTCAAAAAACTTGCAGCAGGAAGCTGAAGAAAATTCAGTCAACGAACCCACCCCCTTTTCACCAGAATGGTATCCACTACAGTCCAGGGCTATCGGTATCGTGCAGGGACAATACTTCCCCAGCGCCTCCAACTTAGTGCAAGGTATCTTGGTGCTAGACGATGGCACACTCGCTCCAACCAAGTTCATGGGCAGCTCCCTCCGTTTTCTCAAAAAAAAGTTGGATCTCTTGGAAAGCCCTCAGTTTTGGCTGGTTTATCCTTCTTACTCGCCAGAGCCTCCGCACCTGCACCTTACCGTCAGAGGAGCAAAGTTACCAGAAAGAGAAGTTAACTTTGAAGTTATACACTCTCAAAAAGACTACTTCTCTGTAAGAGGGCTAATTACCTACATCGACCGTCAAGCTGGTCAATCTGTCGTCCGCATCTTTCGCAGCGATCGCAGGACTCAGGATGTCACGCCCGAAGAAGCTCTGAAACAGTCTTATTTCCTACTGAAACTCGATGGCGTTTTGCCCCAGGAGGCTTCTGGACACTTCGCCGACCTAAAAGTCAAGAGAGAGGGTCAAAAGCTAGTTTTAGAGGATTTCCAGTTCGTGCAACTGCTGCTCGAACTGAAAAAGAAGAAATCTACTAAGAAGCAATCGCGTCGCAAGGGCAAATCAACGAAAAACTCGCAAACTTCAGGTGATAGCCAGAGTGAGGCAACAGGCAAAGATTAGCACCGACGCAGGCACATTGCATAACCCGCCGCAACCTAACTACACTCTCGGAACAGAACAAAGCGCGTACTCGAAAGGGTAATGTTGCGCTTTCTCGATCTATACTAACTTAATCGATTTTGTAAATTCTAAGGTCAGGAAAAGTTGGAGCCTGACCAAAGGAAGTAATCCTACCTGTAAACCTAGCACACCCCTGCCAGCAGTGGCTAAAAACTCTGCCGAGAGTTAATCAAATTACGCTAAGTTAACAGGGTTTTTCCCGGAAAGGCTCCTTCCCCTGGCTTCTACCAGGAAAGAGCGCTATGTGGGAAAATCCAGGCATCAAGCCTTCTGACAGTTCTTCTCATCTCGGTTTAGCTAAGACACCCCAGTCTTCCTCACGCCCATCCAGTTCGTCTACCGAGTCAATACATCAAGCCAAATCTCCCTTCAGCTCACGGCTTGAATGCACCGGGGGTGAGGCAGGTCTACAGTATCCCAATCACCTCACCCACGCCGAGTATCACGAACTAGCTAAAGGCAGCGCCATCGCACTTTCCCTGATTGCCCTTAACTTCTTCCACCTTGAGGGGAACGCACCCTACGAGCGACTACTCATCTCCGCTAAAATTCCCCGACTCAACACAGGACGAGTCTCTAGCGGCTTCCTCAAACGCCTCCGTCACGTTGAACAGGGCGGTTGGTGGTGTTCCGGGCTAGATCCATTCGATAACTGGCAACCAATGGAATGGGGACGATTCAAACCCCTTTCCCCTCGCCTCAATTGGAAGTCTTACAAGCTAATTAAGTACGAATCACCACCAAAAACACCAAACCGCGTTACCTACTTTGATGTTCCCCCGGAGATTTGGGACAAAGTAGCTCAGCGATACAACATCAAACGCTATCACTCCCCTCTAGACCTACGCCTCTGTGACAAAAAGAAAGCTCCCAACTTTTGGGAATGGGTAATTGCTCATCCAGAAATCCCCATCATCCTTGCCGAAGGTGAAAAAAAAGCCGCTTGCTTGCTCAGTTTGGGATTTGTGGCTCTAGCGCTTCCCGGCATCTGGAACGGTCGCGTCGGCCAAAAGGACTTTGACGAAAGGTTACATCCCGATCTAATCCCACTAGCACAACCAGAGCGACAATTTCAAATCTTATTCGACCACGAAACCCAGCTCAAGACCCGCTGGGCTGTCTATCAGGCTACTGTTCGTACAGGAAGAGCGATAGAGGCAGTAGGATGTGCCTGCTCCGTCGTCGTATTGCCGGGACCTGAGAAAGGTGTTGACGATTTTGTTGTGGCACGTGGTGAAGATGCCAACTCACTTCTGACGGCGATTGTAGCGGATGCTCATACACTTAAGGACTACCAGCGCTTTTACCGCCCACGACTCAGGGGACTGAGCGACAAGTACAAGCCTCACGTTCGAGTCAATGTGAAATATCTCTCTCAAGCCGTCTCCCTGCCCTCTAGAGGGCTGGTTGTGCTATCAAGCGATATGGGAACGGGCAAAACCGAACTGCTGCGACAGTGGCGGGAAGCTCACCCTGAAGCTAAATTCCTCAACAACGGGCATCGAGTTAACTTGCTCAAAAATCTTGCCCAACGATTGGATACCGAAATGTATTCCTCCGTTCGTCAGGGAGATTTAGTTAAAGCCAACGCCCTTTCAATTACCATTGATAGTCTCCACAAATTGCAGACCGACGCGCTGACTTACGGCTGTGTCTTCATCGATGAAGCCTGCCAGTACCTAACTCACCTGCTGCACAGCAAGACTTGCAAGGAGCATCGCGCTGAAATCTTAGAGGTGCTGGAATACCTTGTCTACAATGCTCCTTTGGTTGTTCTTGCCGATGCTCACATGGATGATGTGACTGTAGACTTCTTCCGGGCAATGCGTCCGCCAGGGGAAGAGCCATTCATCATTAAGAACGAGTGGAAGAATGGCGGGAGAACTATCTATTGGTACGAAGGGTCTGATAGTAGCGCCTTGGTAGCTACTATTAGTGCGGCAATGATGTCCAAGCAGAAAATTATAGTTGTCTCTGATACTAAGCGCTTCATCAAAAAGCTTGAGGGGTCATTGAGCATACCGTTGCAGGTTGATGAGTCAGGTTCTAACGCTCCCGCCAAACTCAAAATCTGGTCGATTCACTCGGAAAACTCTGGCAGCGACGAAAACGTGGCGTTTATCACTGATATTACCAACGCCGTCAAAAATGTGGACGCTTTACTCGCCTCTCCTTCCTTGGGGACTGGGGTGGATATTCCGGACTATCACTTTGATGCTGTGTTTGGCGTTTTCCACGGGGTTTCTCAAACGGCAACGGAGTGCGCTCAACAGCTTTATCGCTACCGCCCAATTGTACCGATACACGTTTGGGTGGCGACTCGCCCTCCGTTTGGTTACGCGGAGTGTAACGCGACCAAGATAAAGGAACATATTCTTCAAACCAACGAAATGACCGCGTTTTTGATTCGCATAGACAGAGAAACAGGGCGGCGTGGGGCGGAGAAGGACTGGGCGCTTGAGGCTTACTGCCAGATTAAGGCCGCTCGCAATCAATCGATTAACAACTTGCGCGATGATTTGCGAAGTCTTCTGGCTTCTATGGGCAATGAGATTATACCAACAGGCAAGGAGAATGATGTTGCTGCCCATACTCGGTTGAAAGCTGCGGCAGAATCTCTCGCTCTGGCTCATAATCGGGCCGTAGTCAGTGCGAAGGATATTACGGCTTCTGAATATCGAGCCAGGGCAAGTAAGGATTATTTGAAGCCTGAAGAAGTCTTTGAATGCGAGAAGTTCCGCCTGCGTGAGGCTTATGGTTGTGA
>CADCTM010000202.1 GCA_902805485.1 uncultured Coleofasciculus sp.
CTATAGTGGGGGTATTCCCGGCGAACTTGATAAATCCCCAGGGAAAACACCACCAACCCACAAGCAGAGATAACAACGAATACGGTATGCCCCTGAATATGGCACTTTTCGTGTTGGAAACTGCATATACGCGAGAAGTACGATAAAAAGTCACAACACCTAATGAAACAGCGTAAGGATAAACTACACATCTCATAAGGATTTATTAGTTCTTTTTGTTCTTAGAGAGTAATACGAAATGAGTCCGGTACTTGCTTCAACTCTTTCACCAGTGCTATTACTTCAGGACTCTTAAGGAAATCGAAACACTGTTGGCTAATTTGTTGCTCATTTCTCCTTAGCTCAACGATTCGTTGTCGCTGCGTTGGTGTTCTACGAGACGGTGGAAGAGTGCTTTCCAGTTGTGTCAGTTCTTTGTGCAACTCAATTGCTTTGTTTAGAATTACTTCATAGCCTTTCCAGATTTGCCGCTCCGGTGGAAGCTGTTGCAAGGCTTCTCGAGGCACTGCTGACGCCTGAACTTTAAGTAAATCTCTAACTCGTTGTGCTTCTAAGTCCCGACCTTGTCGCCCCAGTAGAACAGCGAGATTATTGTAGGTGTAAGCAACAGTTTGTACAAACGCCTCCTGTTGTGGTTGGGGTAATTCTCTGAGACCTTGCCGAATATCTTCCCTAACTTTGACAGATTGCTTGTAGAAAATAATGGCTAACTCTGGCTGATTTTGTGCGGCTAACAGCGTACCAATACGAGTAAGTGTTATGCCTTCGTGAAAGCGATCACCAACAACCCGTTGGATAATTAGAGACTGCTGATAAAAATCAATTGCTGGCTGATATTGCCTCAACGACTGATAACTCCAGCCAATTTCGCCCAAAAGTTTTGCTTCTTCCTGACGATTGCCGAGAGTTCGTACTATTTCTAACGACTGCTGATGACGCTCTAGTGCCTTTTGATATTCTCCTTGCGAATTATAAACTTGACCCAAACCCCTTAGAGCATTAGCTTCTGTAAAGCGATTTCTCAGTATCTGGGCAATTGTTAGCTGTTGCTGATAAAACTCAATTGCTTGCGGGTATCGATTCAAAGATGCATAAGACCAGCCTAGACAGCCTAAAGCATAGGTTTCTGGCTGCCGAGCTTTGATGTCTCGTGCAATGACTAAAGAGCGCTCGCAAAACTCAACAGAACGCTGGAATTGTCCAAGATACCAGTATGTAGTGCCAATAGCACCAAGAGAACTCGCTTGCCCAAAGCGATCGCCTATCTCTTGATAAACTGTTAGTGCCTGTCGATAAGACTGTAAAGCGGCTTGAAATTGACTGGTTATATACTGCTGGTTAGCTTGCCCATACAGTCGATCAGCTTCCGATTTCGGGTTCGCTGCGGTTTGAGCCAGTGCTCCTGGCGCCGATAAGGCAAGTGAAACAATCGGAGTAAAAGCGGTAGTTGTAGTAGCAAGTAGTGCGATTAACGTAGGGATGCTAATTTTTTGCTGTTGCATAAATAAAACCCTGTGTCCTGTCAATTAGACTACTTCAGTTGCCGCAGGTCGCCGAACTTGCTTCTCCAACAAGTCCCTGTTTTGCTGCGCCTGAGCATTATTTGGATTAATTTTCAACGCTTCATCAAAGGCATTAATTGCTTCTTGATACTGTTTCAAATTCGCTAATGCCAGTCCGCGATTAAACCACGCTGCCTCACTTTTTGGCTCAATTCTCAGAGTTTTGTCATAAGATGCGATCGCTTCTTGATACCGCTGCATCCGTAACAAAGCATTGCCTCGCTTAAACCAGCCAATCGCTCGGTTAGGATTCAGTTGCGCTACCTTGTCAAACGAGCTATAAGCTTCTTCATAACGTTTCAACTTCTCCAAGGCTAGACCTCGGTTTAACCAGGCACTATCTTTATTAGGGTTAATACTGATCGCCCGATTATAAGAACTAATCGCGTCTTCGTAGCGCTTCAAGTCAGCTAAGTCGTTGCCCCGATTTAACCAGGCGCTGTCGTATTCGGGATTGATGCCAACGGCTTTATCATAGGATGCGATCGCTTCTTCATGGCGTTGCAGCCGCCCTAAAGTTATCCCCTGGTTGAACCAAGCTGTCGCACTGTTGGGGTTAAGGCGCAGTGCTTGCTCATATGCTCCCAATGCTTGCTCTGGCTTGCCTGCATCATCAAGGGCGTTCCCTAAACCTACCCAAGCAGCAATTAGTTTAGGATTGAGGTTAATGGCCCGTTGAAAAGAGGCGATCGCTTCCTTATACTGCTTCAATCCATACAACGCCTCGCCACGACCGCCCCAAGCCCCCGGACTGTTAGAATTAATGCCGATTGCCTGTTCATAAGCTTTCAACGCTTGAGCATAATTATTCTTATCTAAGAAAGAATCTCCCTGTTTTAACCACTGGTTCAACTCATCCGACTGACTTTGTACTATTTCTAGATGTTCAGGGTTACTTTGGCTTGAGAGAGCATATGCTTTCGCTGTCAGGGAGACTGGGGTTGAGATCCCAGCTAGGAGCGTTACCAATGTCGTTAGTCCAATTTTCCTCAGTTGCATAAGATGAAGTCCTCGATTCACCGTGTTCAAGTTTTTCTATCTCTGAGGAATGGAGGACTTATGCAACAATTGCTAATTTCTTGATGTGTGATCTGTCAGTGTCTGAGTTGACAAATTCGCCACTTTCTCGATGTCCGATATATGGGTGTAGGGGTTCACGGCTATGAACCCCTGCTATGTTGCGATATCTCCACAGGAGATTGTGAAGTGCCTTGGCTAGACTTTACGATCGGCGACCCGCTAGGATCATTTATTCGCCTGCTTTGTCGCTTGAACAAGTATCTTGACTAATTGCAGTAGTTGTGCTTTATCAAAGGCTTGAACGATCGCTTTGGCGGCAGCTCTTGGTTCCACTGTCAGTGTGATTTGTTTCGGGGTAGCAGGGGTAGCAGGGGTAGCTTTTGCTGGTGCTGTCTCTTTTGAGGGAGGAGGACTCTCAACTGTGGGTTTGGCAACGGGTACAGCAACGAGTTTCTGCAATGCTGGACTTGCTGCTACCTTACTATTCCCTGCTTGCACGGCATCACTCGCTTGCTTGAGTTCCTTAATGATGACGGGTGCGAGTGTTTGAAAGGAATTTTTGGGATTTGCGATCGCTTTATAAGAAACTTGGATTAATTCTTGCCAAGGTTTAATACCCGTTCCCAGTTGCGCTAAACGCTTGCAGTACGCCTGGAATTTTTGACGATTGGCGGGTGTCTCTTCTTGTTTAAACAGTTGTAACATCTGTTTGAGGATTTCCATCACCTGGGTTGCAAAGTTTTGTGGCAGCTTGATTTGAGGTTTCGCTTGATCAGCAACTGCAACTACAGGGGTTGCTGAGTCGCCGCCACCACTAACTAGACCGTTGAGGTATGTTTGTAATTGTGCAAAATTCGGTTCTGCCGCTTGCATTGTTTTCGCAGCTTCATCTTCTCGAAGACCAAACGGACCTTGCAGTTGTTCGATCAAGTCTTTCAGGGTGTCGTAACTTCTTAAAAACAATGTCTCCAGTTTGCGATCGACATTGATCTCGTTTTCTTTAAGGATCTTAAAAGAATCCTCTAAACGGTGAGACGTTTTTTGAATACTTTCAAAACCTAACATCGCCGCTCCTCCCTTGACCGAATGAGCTGCACGAAACATTTCATTGACCCTTTCTGGATCTTTGACAACCGCTCGCAGCTCTAATATCCCTTTTTCTAGGGTATCGAGGTGTTCTTTAGCTTCTTCGATGAAATAGCCTAAAATCCGTTGCTGATTCCCCGCATCCACGACTGTTTTCCCCGCATCAGAATGGTTTATGTACTCAGAAAAAGAAAACGCTACCCCTGTTGATGTTACTACTGAAGTTTTAAGCACGGGGGTTGCCAAATCTAACAGTAAGGCT
>CADCTM010000203.1 GCA_902805485.1 uncultured Coleofasciculus sp.
ATTGCCAATTAAAATAAATGGTGCCCAATAATAAGGATGATTGAGGCGATTTGCCACCTCCGTTGATACCTGTTCACGAAGTGGTTTTACAACAAGTAAACTGCGTTCTTCACCTAATGCTTTTTCATCACCAGTAATTAGGGCAATTTGAGCTTGCCGCAGGGCTTCAGTTTTTGTCATCTTATCTGTTTGCAACACTCGATAGAGGGCATTCATAAAAACTTGCGTACCACCATCGTCAACTGTCCATAATGAGGCAATAGAAGCCCTGGCTCCTGCTTCTTGCATCAAGTAACCAAATCCTAAAATTTCTTCACCGTTGCCTAATTTGCCCCCTAATCCTGTTTCGCAAGCACTCAAAACAACTAAATCAAGGTTCTTTAAAGTCCAAGTTTGAACATCGTTGAAATTAGCGCTATCGTTATTACCAAATACAATAAATGAATCTTCCGGCTTACCTGTAACAAAGGCGGCATGAGTAGCCAAATGGAGGACAGAATAACCACTCATTCGACCCAAGGTTTCGGTTTGATTGAAGTTTTGACCTAATAGTTTGGTAGTATCTGGAACTGTATTAGCGAGGTTTTCGACTTCTTTACCCGCAGCAGGCAAAGCGCTAAATTGATAAGATTTTTCGCCTATTTTAACTGTCGCTGCCTCAGTCAACGCCCCGGCTAATATTTTCATCGCTTGAGGTTGCCGATTGAAGTTAGTCAAACTCAAATTAGTAATATTATTAACACGGTATTTCTGCACTAGCCATTGATTACCGTCGTAGAGTGCCGCTAAGGGAATGTAGCGCAGTTGTCCGTCTGGAGAATAAATGATGGTTTTAGCATTAGCTTCCTTGAGTGCCGCTTCGAGGGGTTGAATCAGCCAGTTGTAGAGTTTTTGAGCAGGTTCCTTTGCATTAGATGATGGATTGCTCAATGCAGAACGAAAATCAGCAATGACGCGGTTGAGTTCCTCCCGTTTGACAGGTACGGGGCGACGGATGGGGGGCGCGTAGGGAGTGACGAGTACGAGTTCCAGGCGGTCTTCAAGGATTAAGGGATAAAGTAAAACTGCGTCTTGCTTGAGTTGCTTGAGTCCATCTTGTAATTGCGTCAGTACTTTTGGGTTGAGGTTTTCGCCGCCAGTGGCGCGGCTTAATTGTTGTACGAGGGCGACGACTTCGGGAGTGCGGAGGAAGCCGAGAAATTCGGCTTTATTTTTGCGTTGGTCGGCTTCGAGTTGACGCCTGCGGGTTTCTTGCTGTGGGGTGCGGGAATTTTCAGGAATTTTTTGCAGTTGTTCTAGTTCTTTGCCCAGTTGCACAACTTGGGTAAGTTTGGCGTTGTATTGAGTTAGGAGTTGCTGTTCTTGTGGTAAAAGTTCAGTCCCTTGTTGTGTCTGTTGGTTGCCGCGCACGTTGCGGAGATAGTCGCTTAGTTCTTGGACTTTGAGGAGGTCAAGGACTTGTTGCGCTTCGAGGATGCGGTCTTGTTTGAGGAGGAGGTCAGCAAGACCGCGATAAGTGCCTGCAACGGTTTTCGTGTAGGACTGCTGTTGCTCTTTGGGTAGTACCCGTAAATCTTGACGAATTGCCTCTCTGACATTGACGGATTGCTTGAGGAAAACAATGGCTAATTCTGGCTGGTTTTGTTGGTCTAGTAGATAACCGATATTGCTGAGGCTGGTTCCTTCATTTTCACGACTACCCAGTTCCCTGACAATAGCTAAGGATTGTTGAAGAAACTCCAAAGCTTTGGGGTACTGTTTCAGGCTGCGGTAAGCTTCTGCAATATTGTTGATGGTTGTCGCTTCCCCTGCCCTGTCGCCAATCTCTCGGCGAATCGCTAAGGACTGTTGATAAAATTCCAAGGCTTTAGGATACTGTTCCAAGTTGTCGTGAAGTACCCCAAGGCTGTTGATGGTTGTCGCTTCCCCTGCCCTATCAATAATTTCAGTGCGAATCGCTAAAGCTTGTTGATAAAATTCCAAGGCTTTGGGGTACTGCCTCAGAGTGCGGTAAATTGCCCCAATATTGTGTAGGGTTGTTCCTTGCCCCGCCCTGTTGCCAATTTCTCGATGAATAGCAAAGGATTGCTGATAAAACTCCAAGGCTTTGCGGTACTGTCCCAGTTGGTCGTAAACAATCCCCATGTTGTTGAGGGTTCTCGCTTCGCCATTCTTATCGCTAACTTCTCGGCGAATCACTAATGCTTGTTGATAGAATTCTAAGGCTTTGGCGTACTGTCCCCAGGAGAAGTAAACAATCCCCATGTTGTTGAGGGTGACGCCTTCCCCCTTCTTGTGGCTAACTTCGCGGCGAATCACTAAAGCTTGCTGATAAAATTCTAAGGCTTTGCGGTACTGTCCTAGGTCGTGGTAAACATAGCCTATGTTGTTGAGGCTTAAGCCTTCCCCCTGCCTGTAGCTAATTTCTCGGCAAAGGGCTAAAGCTTGTTGATAGAATTCCAAGGCTTTCGGATACTGTCCCAGATTGTCGTAAACATTTCCTATGTTGTTAAGGACTACCCCTTCGCCTTTACGCTCACCAATTTCTCTAAAAATGACTAAAGCCTGCTGAGATGGCTCTAAGGCTTCTCGAAATTGACCCCTGCCTAATTGCTGAATTCCCTGTTTAAGTAGCCGGAACGCCTCAGCCTCTCTGTTTTGAATCGTTTGTGCCTGAACTGCCAGAGGCTCAAACTTCAAGGTAACAGGGAAAAGGGGAGTCAGCGAAAGCAGTAGAGTCGCCGTGGCAAGGCTGAGGGATCTAAGACGGTAGGGCATTCTTCTCGTCCTTGGGCCAGGAGAAAGCAGATTGCTGGCTCAATTATTCTATATCTCTCATTAGGTGGAGGTTATGCAATAATTTTTGCGAACTTGGAAACTCTTCGCCCCCTAAAACCGAAACAAGGGATTAACTGCAAACTCTTCGCTTTCTTGATAAGAGAGTTGGGGGATCTCCCTAATACGCCGGCAGACGTTCAAACTGTGGGCCGCGTCCATAAATCCTGTCAAAGTCGTAGCTGAGTCACGGCAATGCAACCGGAGAAGCAGACATCGACATCAGTGCCAGGAGTGCGATCGCGTCAGTGATTTAAGGAGTATTGCTGATTTCCACGATCATTTCTCCTTGTCGTAGCTGTTCTAGCGCATCAGGCAAAGTAGCAGTCAGCAATTGTCGCAGGTTGCGATTTGTAACATTACCACAGGTTAGCCACAAAATCTGAGGAGGCACTCCTAAGCGACATACCAGGTCGATGAAGTCGCTGTCTTTCGTCATAATCACAGCGTTTTCGGCTCGTGCTGCCTCAAAAATTTCCATATCTTGAGCATCTCGAAGTGACAAGTCTCGCAGAGCAGCAGCTTCTAAACCAAAGGCGGTTGACAGCCAATTTGCCAGAGTAGGAGGTAGCTGTGCATCAACCCAAATCTTCATGCCGTCAGTCTAGGAAAATCAGTACGTCGTGCGGCAAAGAGCAGGCAAGCTTGAATATCTGCCAGTTCTAAATCGGGGAAGTCTTCTAAAATTTCAGTAAAACTGACGTTTTCAGCTAACATTTCCAAAATATCGGTGACTCGAATTCGCATCCCTCGAATGCAGGGACGACCACCACACTGACCTGGGGTTTGTGTAATGCGAGTTAGTAAGCCAGGTATTGAATTCATGAGGATGCCTGCAAATTGCCTTGTTTGTCTCCATCTTACTGAGCAATTAGGCAAAATCTGCCACCTAACAATGTCTATGTACACCGACTGCTGAGAGCAGAGAATATGCCGAAAGTTTCTTAATATCATCCTCTAGAGGGTGAATATACGGAAAGTTTCGGCTTTGTGTGACATGGGGGTTGAGTAAACGGAAAATTTCAGTCTAATAATATAGTTAGACCTCTATCCCTATACTAAAGATCCAACGTTACTCTGC
>CADCTM010000204.1 GCA_902805485.1 uncultured Coleofasciculus sp.
ACTTGATCCTAAAATCATGGGGCTTCTATTCTGGTGCGATCGCCTTTCATCTTTCACAAATGAAAAAATGATCGCTCTTTTCAACAAAAAGCGATCGCGAAGCGACACCTAGTGCATCGCCCTGTTCACCATAAAGACGAATCTAAAACATTTGCCCTACATAAACCGATCGCACTTCCCCATTACGCCGAATCACCGCTTCCTGATTCGCCACAGAAACCAAAGTCCAGCCGCTATCACCAATCCCCTCGCCTACATTAAAACGTTGAGTAGAGCCATTAATATCAAACAACGCCGCCGAGCGATCGCCTAATTCCAGCAATCCTACCAAAGTATGTTTAGCCCCAGGCATTGACGACACAACAGTTTGCGAAGGGACAACCGCAGATGGTGGCGGCAGTGGAGGCAGTGCGGGTAAGGCGACTGGCGCTGGAGGGGGAGAAAGTCTGGCTACGGGAGAGGGAGCAGTGGTTTTCCTGACAGGGGCGGGTGCAGATATTTTACCGACTGAAGAGGGGGTAGAAGTTCTGCCGACGGGGGAGGGAGCAGGTTGCCTGACTGCGGGGGAGCGTCCTTGTACCGGAGGTTTAGCTACAGGCGAGGGCACTTGTACTGGAACTCTTGCCGTGGGTGGAATTACTGCTTGAGCAGGTACTGGAGCGGCGGGAGCTTGGGGCGGATAAACTGGGATGTAGATTCTTTCTAGAACAGGTTGTGCTTGGTTCGGACTCAGGGGACGATTGTTCCCTAGAGGAAGCGACTGGAGATTAACTGGCGGTTGATTGCTAGAACCCGTTGCATTCGCTGCCGTCTTTTGGTTAGTTTTGCTCTTGTTTTCAATCACCTGTAGCGATCGCAACATATAACTAACAAACTGGGTATCCGAAGCTGGGAGCTGACTCTCTTGCGAAGACGAGCCAGAAAAATTTAAAAACCCAGGCAAATTGAGCTTTTGTTGATTTGCCAAGAGCAGTCCCAGCGTCACGAGAAGAGATATTAAGCCCCCAGCCAAGAGGAGTTTTTCCACAAGACCGCCGGAACGTTTAGCTGGAGGGATAGCTGTATGAACCACTGCTGTTTCTCTTGGCTCTATTGCCATTGTTTCTGGTGGTTCAGGCTTTGGCTCCACCAATTCCTGAGTGGGTATTACCGCCGGAGGCGCCGGGAGATCTGGCATCACTATCGACTGCAATGACACATATTCCGGCTTGACTGGCTCTGTGGGTAACTTGCTTCCACCGTCCAAAATCCGGTCAATATCCGAAAACAACTCATCCATCAAGTTATCGGCAGCAGTTTCTGCCGACCAGGGCTGGACTGAATTGGAACTGGTCAACGGCTTACTTGCCCTTGGGTTAGTGCTGACTTCCTGAGACATGGATTGCTTGCTCTCGTGGCTACAGAATTAACAAAATGCTGTAATACATTTGCT
This sequence comes from uncultured Coleofasciculus sp., assembly GCA_902805485.1. GTDB lineage: Bacteria > Cyanobacteriota > Cyanobacteriia > Cyanobacteriales > Coleofasciculaceae > CADCTM01. Next base: position 1,433 of record CADCTM010000204.1, read on the forward strand.
CTCGCTTAGATTAGCTTATCAATACGTGATTAGGAGACTAAATTCTCACGTATCACCTAAATATGCGCCCTAATTCACCAATTATCGATAAGATTAGCGTCCTGATATTATCTTCTAAACTTCTAACACCGCAAATTTTACCGCTAAATGTAGACAAATTATTGTGCGATCGCTTCTTTAACACTACGGGTACGCATTTCTAGATAAATCAGCAATGCATTAATATCCGCTGGATTAACCCCGCCAATTCGGGACGCCTGACCAATTGTCAAGGGTTTGACCGCATTAAGTTTTTCACGAGACTCCTTCGATAAAGTCTCAATTGTCCCATAATCCAAATCTCCTGGTAATTGGCGCTGCCCTTGCCGAGAAACCGCGTCAATTTGGTTTTGCTGGCGCTGGAGGTAGCCGAAATACTTAATATCAATTTCCGCGCCTTCCCGTTCCGCTTGATTTAGTTTAGGATCGCTCAGGTTGTACCAATCAAGATTAACGTAGTGGAAACCAGGGCGTCTGAGCAAATCAGCGAGCGTAATAGAACCTTTGATTTTTTGCTGAGTAGATTGTGCGATCGCGATTCCTAATTCTTCATGTTCCTTCACCCGAACATTATTTAGCCGCTCTTTTTCCGCCGCAATATTAGCTTGCTTTTGCGTATATAATTCCCAGCGTCGGTCATCAATTAGCCCCAACTCTCGCCCTAACGGTGTCAAACGCCGATCCGCATTATCCGAGCGCAATAACAACCGATACTCAGATCGACTCGTCAGCATCCGGTACGGTTCACGCAAGTCCTTCGTACACAAATCATCAATCAAAGTACCGAGATAGCTTTCCTCGCGGGGAAACACGACCATTTCTTGATGCCGAGCATACCGCACCGCATTAATTCCTGCCACAATACCCTGTGCCGCAGCTTCTTCATAACCCGTCGTCCCGTTAATTTGCCCCGCACAAAACAACCCTTCAATCTTCTTCGTCATCAAAGTCGGGTAACACTGAGTTGCGGGTAAATAATCATACTCCACCGCATATGCCGGTCGCAGCATCGTGCAATTTTCCAAGCCTGGAAGACTCCGCAACATCTGCAACTGCAAATTCTCCGGCAATCCTGTCGAAAACCCTTGAATATAAAGTTCGGGAATATCGCGTCCTTCCGGCTCAATAAAAATCTGATGACTTTCCTTATCGGCAAAGCGGACTATTTTATCTTCAATACTGGGACAATAGCGCGGTCCCTTGGCATCCACCCAACCGCCGTAAACCGGAGACAAGTGTAAATTGTCCCGAATCAATTGATGCGTTAAGGCTGTCGTGCGGGTAAGATAGCAATTCATCTGCTCCCGTTCCACCCACACTTCCGGGTCAAAACTAAACCAGCGTACTTCTTGATCCCCTGGTTGCGGTTCCAACTGGCTGTAGTCCACCGAGCGCTTATCGACTCGTGCCGGAGTTCCCGTCTTCAGTCGCCCTGTCTCAAAACCAAGCCTGTTAAGAGTTTCAGTCAAACCCACCGCCGCAAATTCCCCGGCACGTCCCGCTGGCATTGACTTATTACCTACCCAAATGCAGCCTCCCAAGAAAGTTCCGGTTGTTAGTACCACAGCGGAAGCTCGAAATGCTACACCAAAGTAAGTTTCAACGCCAATAACTTCCTCATTCGCGCCCAGCACCAAATCTGTGACCATACTTTCGCGAATTGTCAAGTTTTCTTGGTTTTCGACAATTCCCTTCATCACGGCGGCATATTCGCGCTTATCTGTCTGCGCCCGTAAAGCCCAAACTGCGGGTCCTCGTGAGGAGTTTAGCACCCGTTTTTGTAAGTAAGTGCGATCGGCCATTTTGCCAATTTCGCCACCCAAGGCATCTACCTCGTGGGTTAGCTGAGACTTAGCAGGTGCGCCGACTGCCGGGTTACAGGGTTGCCACGCGATTTTATCGAGGTTGAGGGTTAGTAACAGGGTACGACAACCTAACCGCGCTGATGCCAGGGCGGCTTCACAGCCAGCGTGACCAGCACCGACTACTATTACATCAAAGGCGTCTTGAAATTCGACAGGGGAAGGCATGGTCATGGTCAGGAGTTGAACGGCAAGGATTCTTGTTTAATTTTAACGGCTATAGTGAGTCAGTTCGCGTGAGATAGCGATCGCCTTTTCCCTTGAATTCTTTTATAAAAGCCTCTGCAATTATTTAATTGTTAGTCCAGCCCTTCTAACAATTACAGCTCAGAGATGATTGATGCCTGAAAGCTTACGCATAATTCTCCCACTTTCACATAACGACATTCTTAATTTTCAGTTAATTCCTCAACAGGATCAAGGCAAGGCTGAATAACAGTATCAAGGTCCGCTTTAATCGCATCTTTGATATTTTCTAAAGCTTCCTCTTCTGTCTCTCTCTACGACCAACAACCCGGTAAACTAGGACAGCAGACA
>CADCTM010000205.1 GCA_902805485.1 uncultured Coleofasciculus sp.
GCTTTAGTTTTTTACATGAAACAGACATTTTTAAGATAGGAAACTATTCATGTTTTTTCACAAAAAAGAAATCATCGGTAAGCCAATTAATGTTGAGACACCATCTCCTCAGTTTGCCCAACTTCTCTTAGAACAATTTGGCGGAGCAACTGGTGAATTGACGGCGGCTTTGCAATACTGGGTGCAATCTTTTCATGTCGAAAATGCTGGCATCAAAGATATGCTTCAAGATATTGCAATCGAAGAATTCAGCCATTTGGAAATGGTAGGAAAACTGATCGAAGTTCACACTAAAAATGCTGACCAAACGGCAGCATTCAGCAGCACCTTGTTTGCTATGCGTGGCATTGGTCCACATTTCTTAGATAGCCAAGGTAGTGCTTGGACTGCTAACTATATCAATGAAGGTGGCGATGTGGTGCGCGATTTACGGGCGAATATTGCCGCTGAAGCTGGGGCACGTCAAACCTATGAGCAGTTGATTAAACTTGCTCCAGATGCTGGCACAAAAGAGTCATTGGTGCATCTGCTAACTCGTGAAATCTCCCATACGAAAATGTTCATGAAAGCATTAGATTCGTTGGGCAAACTGGATGACCCATTCTTTGGTAATGTTCAGCCTGATGAAACTGTTGATATTTACTACAACTTATCAACGAATGGGCAAGATGAGCGGGGACCATGGAATGCGGAGCCAGACTTTAACTACATCGCCGCGCCCGCTGAAAAAAAGGCGTAATTACCAGCTAATTTATTGACAACTCGATAATTTGAAGAGTCAGGGAGGTTGAAACTCCTTGGCTCAATTTTTTTAGTAAGTAGAGATGTACCCTTTGAGGAATCGCCGGAACATTTCGATAAAGTTTGGTTTGATACAAAATTATTGAAAGTCAAACGATACAATTTCAGCCAGAATAAAGAAACGTTTTTTAATATACGGTTGCCCTTGTCCTCTGCTTACTTATTGATATCTCACGGGAGTCGCGACCCACGACCCCAGCAGGCGCTAGAAGCACTTGCCGAACTGATCCGCACCAAGCTGGGAACTCAAGCTGCAACTTGGATGCAAACAGAGAATGCCGATCGCTTTTTCCCCCTGCCGGGTGGGGAGGGAACGACAACGCCTGCAATCGTGGTGAATAGTGCTTGGTATCCCCTAGTCGGGACAGCGACGTTAGAGCTGGCTGATTTACCATTACACGAGCAAATCAGACAATTCGCCAGCGTCGCACTGGCACAGGGTTGTACTCAATTAGAATTGTTGCCTCTGTTTCTGCTGCCGGGAGTTCATGTGATGGAAGATATTCCCGCAGAAGTGGCACTAGCTACAGCCAGTTTAGGTCAAGTGCTTGTCGTCAAGGGGCGATCGCATTTGGGCGCTCATCCCGGTTTAAGGAAAATGCTGGCAAACCAGTTAGCTAAGGTAGACGCTGATGCCAAAATTTTAATCTCTCACGGAACGCGCCGTGTTGGGGGCAATGCGCCAATTGAGGCAGTAGCTGACGATTTGGGGGCTATGGTGGCTTATTGGTCGGTGATGCCATCGCTGGAGTCGCAGATTAAGGCTTTAGCAGGCGTCGGTCATAAAAAGATTGCAATTTTGCCTTATTTTCTATTTTCCGGGGGAATTACCGATGCGATCGCACAATTGGTTGCTCGTCTCCAAGAGCAATTTTTTGAACTAGATTTAAGCCTTTGTAATCCAATAGGCGTTAGTTCAGAATTAGCAGATTTAATTATTGATTTGATTGAGAAGTAATGAACCAAATCAGCATTGAGGAAACGGGGAAAAAGCATTTAGGTAAGGTGTATCTGGTTGGTGCAGGACCGGGCGATCCAGGACTGATGACACTTAAGGGAAAGGGGTTATTGGAATGTGCCGATGTTGTCGTTTACGACGCTTTAGTTAGTCCGCAAATTCTGGCAATGATTAATCCCCAAGCTCAAAAAATTGATGCCGGGAAGCGCATGGGACGCCATTCGTTGTTGCAGGAAAAAACAACTCAGTTACTGATAGAAAAGGCACAGACTCATGCCGTAGTGGTGCGACTTAAAGGGGGCGATCCGTTTGTATTTGGTCGCGGTGGTGAGGAGATGCAAGACTTGGTATGTGCTGGGGTATCGGTGGAAGTTGTGCCTGGGGTTACGTCAGGAATTGCCGCACCGGCTTATGCCGGAATTCCGCTAACGCATCGAGATTATAGTTCTTCAGTGACGTTTGTGACGGGTCACGAGTCGGCAGGCAAGTATCGACCGAAGGTAGACTGGGCTAGCGTAGCCAAAGGCTCAGAAACAATTGTAATTTATATGGGCGTTCATAATCTCCCCCATATTATCCCTGAACTTGGCGCGGCGGGGTTGAGTGATGAAACGCCAGTTGCACTAATCCGCTGGGGAACGCGACCCGAACAGGAGGAATTAATTGGTACATTGGGGACAATTGTTGATCAAGTTGAGGCAACAGGGTTTGGCGCACCAGCGATCGCGGTTATTGGTAATGTGGTGAAGTTGCATGGTGTATTGAGGGGTGTTATCGGCTAAGGGTGTTTTCAGACGCCCAGGAGTCACTATCTAGATGGGAACTGTATCTCACCTCCTGGAAGTCGGTGTTTGCCCGATTATTTTAGCCTCCAGATTTGGAGATGCGTTTCTACACTCTTTGTAATGCGATCGTTAATTTGATACTTTAACCCCATGTTTTCTCTCATACAATCACTTACAGTATGGGCAGGGGTGCTGAAAAGGCATGATTAATCAAGTTTTACATAATCGTTATCGCATCGTTCGAGTTTTAGGCTCAGGTTCATCGGGACTCATCTATCTCGCGGCAGATAATCGTCATCCCGATTTTTCGGTTTGTGTCGTCAGACAGTTAAAGCTTCCCCCCCAAAACACACCCGCACGAAATCGTCTGCATTTTATCCTCGCCCGAAAGTCAGAAACCCTACAAAGACTGGCAGAAAATTACCACAATACTGAAATTTTAGATTTTTTTGTAGAAGACCAAAACTTTTATTTGGTTGAAGAATTTGTTCCGGGTCATCCCTTAAACCCAGTGTCGGCAAATGGTCAACTTCCCTCTCAAGACCCTGGTGTTGTTCGCTTACAAGAAATGTTACACCTATTAGAGCCACCGGAAGTAGTGGAACAACTAGATTTACCGACGACTTTGCAACCGAACACTGTTGTTTCTAATAATTTACACCCCTCCGCCCCGACAAATCCTCAAAATCCTCGCAGACTCCCTTCTCGAATGTTACTTTCGCTGTCTTTGCTAGGGATGGTTTTTGCAGTTATTGTTGCCATCCTATTGTTTCACAATCAAAATCAGACAAGGGCAAAAGAATTGTACAAACAAGGTGTTGAAAAACTTGCCAAAGGCGATTACCAAAGTGCTATTAAAGATTTTGACCAGTCAATTCAGATTAATCCTCAAGACTCTGTAGTTTATGGCAACCGAGCTAATGCTAATTATTCCCTAGGAGCCAAAGAATCGGCAATTAAAGATTATAACAAAATGGTACAGCTTGCTCCTAATAATCCTAGTGGTTACTATAATCGCGCTTTGGCTTATTATGATATGAAAATCTTTAAGAAAGCAATTGAAGATTTCAACCAAGTAATTCGGTTACAACCCAACGATGCTGATGCTCACTATCAACGGGGTTTAGCTTACTATGATCTAGAAAGCTATGAAGCGGCAATTGAAGATTTTAATCAGGTAATTCAGTTAAAGCCTCAAAATAGCGAAGCGTATCAGGCACGCGGGTTAGCGTTTGCGGCGAAGGGCGATAAGCAGAAGGCAATGGAAGATTATACGCAAGCGATTAAGTTAGATTCTAAGGATTCCTTG
>CADCTM010000206.1 GCA_902805485.1 uncultured Coleofasciculus sp.
GTTTTAAATAACCAACAAGCTCTTCAACTGTCGGATACTCAAAGAGCAAGGTTGAAGGCAGAGATGAACCCAAGCTAGTTTGTAAGCGGTTTCGCAACTCTATAGAGGTCAGCGAATCCATTCCCATCGCGAAAAAGCCGCGCTTGTGGTCTAGGGGAGTCGAAGGATTCCAACCCAGAACTTGAGTTATGTGAGAACTAATATGCTCCACCAAGAGTGCTTTGCGTTCCCTCAATTGTGCCGTCTCTAATTGCTTACGAAACTCAACTACACCTTGCTGCTTTGATGGCTGCTTGGATAAGTTGGTAAAATTCGCGAAGAATGGCGAGGCTGTCCATTGTTCTTCCCGGAACCGCGACCAGTTGAGGGGTACGACACCAACTTGGACGAGTTGTTTTTTGAACAACTCCTCCAGTACTTGCAATCCTTGTTGAGGGGCTATAGTTCCCATTCCCATCCGATTGAGCCGCTCAATTACCTGTTGGTTTCTCGCTGCGGCTCCTATCTCTGACCAAGCTCCCCAGTTAATACTGGAGCCGGGTAGTCCTTGTGCTCGACGATAAGAGGCTAAAGTATCCAGAAAAGCATTGGCCGCAGAATGGTTGGCTTGACCCTTTGAACCTAATAAGGAAGCGGCGGAAGAGAACAGCACAAAGAAGTCTAAAGGCTGGTTACGGGTTAATGCGTGTAGATTCCATGCCCCTTGGACTTTCGGAGCCATCACTCGCGCAAACCGCTCCCAGTTTTGGTGTTTCAGTACGCCGTCATCCAAAACGCCAACAGCGTGAATAATCCCTCGCAGCGGCGGTGAGGATTCCCCAAGAGAAGCCAGCAACTCGGCTACTTGCTCGTAATCGGACACATCGGCTTGAGCCACTACCACCCGAGCGCCCTTGAGTTCTAGCTGCTCCAACTGACTGCGGACAGCAGGCTTAACTGCACTGCGCCCTACCAGGACCAAATGTCTGGCACCACGTTCTACCATCCAGCGTGCCACCAGTAAACCCAAATCGCCCAAGCCACCAGTAATCAGATAAGTGCTATCACTATTAATGGTGAGATGTTCCTGTTCCTTCACCTGCTCCGAAAAGGTGATAACAATCTTGCCAGTATGTTTGGCTTGCTGCATATAGCGGAAGGCACTGACTGCATCTACGAGCGGAAATACCTTTAGCGGTAGAGGCTTGAGCGAACCGTCTTCAAACTGCTCGAAGAGTTGGCTTAGTATAGGCTGGTATAAAGTGGCTTGCTCCTCAGGATTGATATCTACCACAAAGTACGACATATCAGACCCGAAGGCGGCGATTTGCTCGGGAGTAAAAATATTCCGCTTGGCCAATTCTATATAGCGTCCTCTATTGGCAACAATTCCCAGATTTTCCTCGATAAATCCTTCTCCGGTTAGAGAGTTAAGTACAATGTCAACACCCTGACCGTTGGTGTGTGCCATTATCTCTGAGCCAAAATCTAACGTCCGGGAGTTCATCGCGTGTTTCACTCCCAAAGATTTAAGAACCTCCCACTTACTGGGGCTAGCTGTGCCAAAAACCTCGGCTCCAGATTTAAGCGCCAACTGAACAGCGGCTTGACCAACACCCCCAGTGGCAGCATGAATCAACACCCGGTCTTTGGGAGAAATCTTAGCCAGATGATGCAGACTCCAGTAAGCTGTTACGAAAGCCGCTGGAATGCTGGCTGCTTCCTCAAACGTGAGAGATTTTGGCTTGGAAACCACCTGCTTGGCGTTGACTGTAACATACTGACTAAAGCTACCCTCGGCTAGGGCGACAACTGAGTCTCCGAGCTGAAAATTTTCTACCCCAGCGCCCAGAGCTACTACCTCGCCTGCACATTCCGAACCTAGGAGAGGTTCTCCAAGGTTCAAACCCAGTGCATTGAGAACGTCTCTGAAATTTAGCCCCACAGCTCTTACCCGAATTTCTACCTCACCCACGCCAGGTTGACGGCGTGTTGTCGGTACCCATTGCAAGTTCTCCATACTTCCCGGCTTGGAGAGCTCTAATCGAAACGGTTGGTTTTCTGGAACATCTAACTGGGTTTGACCGACATCGCTTTGGGTCTGGCGACAGCGCACGAGTCTAGCTACATAGCGAGCTTGGTTGCGAAAAGCGACTTGGTTTTCCGCATCCTGTGAGGAGATTTCTGCCAAGAGGGAAAGCGTATCATCCCTCGTGGGTTGGGGGTCTAAATCGATTAAGGTGCAGTTCAGTTCGGAGTGTTCCATAGCGATGACTTTTCCCATCCCCCATAAGGAAGATTGAGCTAATCCCGGCACGCCAGAGGCGACTTCAATTGCTTGCGCCCCTTGGGTTACTAACCACAAGGAAGGAGGTTCGGAATAGTGCTCAACGAGTGCCTGGACTAAGTGTAAAGTACTGCCGCAACTTACCTTTGAGGCAACTTCTAAGTTCACTCCAGCTTGGGGTGGCGGTGCATCTAAACTCCACATATTCACCACTCCTTGCACGCTAGGGACTGCAACACAAAGCTGCTGAAAATGTTCGCTATTAGCTGGGTCTATTCGGAATTCTTGCTCAGTTCTTTGTTCGTACTCGCTTCCTGGGAAGACTAAGGTACAACCCTCTCCTTTGGAGTACAGGTGGGCGGCCAACTGCTGGCCAATTCCTTGACCATCAGCCAAAATCAGCCAGTTTTTGGTTGGAGAGAGCTTGGTTGCCGTTTCTGCACCTGCTTGTGCTAAAATCACCGCCTGCGGCATTAATGCTATTTCATGAGTATCACCTACATCTTTGCCAACACTCACAATCTGTTTAAACCCTATTTCCTGTAATAGTCTCCGCCACGAAGGTACAGATAGTAAGGGGTAGTCCGATCGCAACTGATGGTCTGCAAACTTCCACCAACCTTCAAGCAACCCAAATGTTAGATCCACCCAACGCACTGGAGCAGTTCCTTCGATTAACACCAGCATCCCGCCGGGAGCCAACAACTGCTGTACGTGTTGCAAAGTCTGACGTAAATCGATTGTGGCGTGCAGCACGTTTGCCGCCACTATTAAATCGTACTGATGGGGTTTAAATCCTTGAGACTGTGGGTTCTTTTCGATATTCAAAACTTCATAGCGTACAAACGGGTAAGCTTTAAACTTCTCTTGCGCTTGCGCCACAAACAAGGCTCCAATATCGGTAAAGACATACTCGGTTCGATCGGCTGGTAGATGTGGCAGGATGTAATTCGTTGTACTGCCAGTGCCTGCGCCAATTTCCAAAATTCGGCACCCGCGTCCAGTAGGCAAACGTTCCAGTGCTGATAAGACGGCTTTTTGCACCAGGAGGTTCATTGTACGCAACATGGGGGAGTGCTGATAGAGTTTAACTAAAGTTGTTGTGTCTCCTTCAGGGAATAATAACTGTAGCGGATCGATCGTTCCTTGGAGTACGGAGGCTAGTTTGGAACCGCAACGCCCAAGTAAGGTTAGCTCGGCTTCTGCTTCTGGGCAGGATAAGGAATTAATAACCTTGCATGGGTCTTGAATTTCAGGGATTGAGTTGACTTGCCACTGCGAGCTAATTTGTTGGAGGATTCCGTCGGAGGCTAGCATTTTGAGCAAATGCTCCAACAATTGTCGATGTTGACTGACTACACCTAAGTGCTGGGCTATTTGCTCTGTGGAAAAGCGCGCACCAAGCTGAAACTTCCATCCCATTTCCTGGAAAGCCGTCAGAACATAAGCGACACTCAACGCTTCGAGTTGAGTGAATACTTCTCCATGAACTGCTATGCTAGGGTCAGTTAATAACTCAGCGAACTGGGGCTGGAGGATATCGCTAATTTCTGAGGCAGTTGGCATATAATTCACTGGCA
>CADCTM010000207.1:0-4493 GCA_902805485.1 uncultured Coleofasciculus sp.
GTTTGCTGGCGAAGTGGGCATCCGTTACGGCAATGCGATCATTCGGGCGACCTATGCCAGCGCTCGTGATGCAGGGAGCCGCGACGGCTTTCAGGAAATTTTTCAGGTCGATCGCGGCAATGGTGTAACAGGGCCACTGGCGGGCGATCGCGAAGAATCCTACGGCTTAAACGGTGAGCTATTTATACCAAGTTTGAAGATGGGCATTTTTGCACGGTACGGACGATACAACAACGCTGCCATCAGCCGTAGCGCCGAAACCTATAACCTCGGGGTCAGCTTTTTAGACCTCTTCGTACCAGACGATCGTCTGGGGTTAGCTTACGGTCGCGGGTTATCCAATGGGGCGTTGCGACAGCAAGTGGATGGCAAAGATCCTGATGTGCTGGAGCTATTCTACGATTTTCGCTTCTTGCCTAATCTACGACTTGGCTTTTCGATTCAAGAGCGCAACCAATTTTCAGAAACGGTTGCGGGCGTTCGGATCAGAACCGAGTTTGATGTCACGCCCAGAGGCAGGGGGTTGCAGTGAAAACACCTTTAATCAGCGCTCTTTGTTTAGGAATCTTGTTGGCAGGCGATCCATTGCTCCATCCAGGGGGGATGTCGATCGCCCAGGCGCAGCAGGCAGTACCAACAACCGTACGTCAGGGCTTTACGCAGTTGGGACAAGGGTTGGTAAACGATGCGATCGCCACCTTTCGAGGCGCAGTGCGGCAATATCCCAACTCAGTTGAAGCAAAGCTAGGGTTGGCGATCGCCTACCGTCGTGCAGGGCGAGATGCCGAAGCATGGCAAACCTATCAACAAGTGCTGGCGCAAGCACCGAACAATCAACTGGCGCTCAAAACCGTTGGTATTCTCGGCGGCTTTCGTCCTGAGTGGCAGCAAAAAGGGATTGAGGCGTTAAACACGCTGCTCACCATCACGCCTAATGATACGGATGCGCTCGCTCAACGGGCGTTGCTCTACGGCTATCAAGGTCGCTTTGCAGAGTCGCTGACCGACTATCAGCGCGTACTCCAGCAAAACCCGCCACCCGAAGTAGTGCTAGGAGCCGCTCAGATCTATACCTACAGCGGCAACTACGCTCAAGGTCTGGAACTCTTTAATCGCTATCAAACGACGGGAAAGCCCATTACGGACAGAGCAGCGATCGCCTATGCTCGCGCGTTACGAGGCACAGGCAATGCCGCGCAAGCCATTGCCATCCTCCAGGCACAGTTACCACCACAGTTAAATGCAACGGCGATTCAGGTGCGATCGGAGCTCTCTCAGGCATACCTGGATAACGGGCAACCGACTGAAGCACTGGCGATTCTCGATCCTCTCCGTGGTCGTATGGATTCCCGCTTAGCGCTGGCACGCGCCCTGAATGAAATTGGACAGCGGCAGAACCAGCCACCGTTGCTCAACGAAGCAGCGGCACTATATCGCCAGGTTGTGACTACAACGCCCAACCCTTCACCGCTCTTAGTGCGCGAAGTGGCAGATGTGTTGAGCGGCATTCCCTCCCAACGTCAGGCAGCACTCCAGCTTTATACCCAACTGGCGCAGCAGCAACCGAACGATCGCGTCCTGGCATTGCAAAAACTGACCCTGGAGAATCAGCTCGGTTTACTCTCCAGAGCCGATTTGCGGTTACAACTGCGATCGCTCCTGCAACCGTTGCCCACCGAGCCAGCAGAACAACGAGCGATCGCGCAAGCCTTAACCCGCATCGATCCTGATCCAGAGCTGCTGCCCGTTTACCAAAGTCTGCTGCAAGCCAATGTTAATGAACCGTTCCTTAACTTTCGGCTAGCACAACTGCTGATCGAGCAAAATGATCTAGCAGGCGCGAAAGCAGCGCTGGCAACCTACCAGACCACGACGATCGGCGCGAACGATCAGGCACCTCAACTACTGTTGGCAGAAATCGATCGTCGTCAGGGCAATCTTGAAGCCGCTGCCCAGCGCTATCAAGCCATCACTACGAACCAAACTGCCGATCTTGATGTGCAGTCTGCTGCATTACGAGGGCTAGCAGGCATCCGTTTAGCGCAAGGTCGTCCTGGTGATGCGCTGACCCTCTACGACCAGCTTTTGGCAAGAAATCCGCAGGATTTACAGGTGCAGCTAGGGCGCACCAGCGTTGCCTATCAAGCAGGTCGAGTCTCTGAGGCAGAAGCGGAAGCGGTGCTGAATGCCTGGTTGCAGGCACGATCGCCCAACGATGCTCCACCAGAACTCTATAGCCTCGTAGGTGCGTTACCCCCGTCGCCACAGCGAGAAGCGCTTTACACACGGCTCATTGAAGCCGATTCCAGCAACGTGCAGGTACAGGTGCGGTTGGTGCAGTTGCTTGCCCAACGTGATCCGTACCGGGCACAGGCTCAGGTCAACCAACTGCTTGCCCGTGTGCGATCGACGGCATCGAGCGATCGCGACAACGTGAATCTGTACTTCTTGCAAGGACAGCTTGCTCAGGCGCTTGGCAAACTAGACCAGGCAGATGCGGCATATCAGGCAGTGCTGGCACGACAACCAGAGAATGCTGATGCGCTGTCGGCACTGGGCGGCATTCGCTTTCAGCAGCGCCGTTTTGATTCTGCGACCAGCCTTTATGCTCAGGTGCTGACCTTTCGACCGGATGATTTGGATGCCCGCAAGTCTCTGGCAGAGCTAGCTGCCGCGCAGGGCAACACGCTCGACGCGCTGCAACAGTTTGAGCAGCTTCAGCTTCAACAGACCGCCAATGGTGGCGCAGACCCTAAGCTATCGCGTCGGGTGCAGCAAATTCAGGAAGACTTTCTCAAGCAGCGAGGCTTTCAACCGTCGTGGGAGCGCTATTAGCCCTACGCAAGCATCCAGCTTGGTCGCATAGAAGCTGGATTTAGTGATGAGACGATGCAGCCCTCTAACGCCCTTCTCCCTGAGGAAAAAGGTTGGGGAGGGGCATCATCCCTGCAAACAGCAACACATCGTTTTTGCCAAAGGTTTCAATCATCATGCGCCTGACGTTCTCTATGCCACTGCTTGTTTTTGCGCTGATGCTCCCGACGGGGATAAGCGGTTGCCATGATAGTGCCCCCCAAGCACAGACTCAAACGGTGCCGTCACCCATTAATTCAACTATGTCGATCGCCGCCAGCCCGATCGCTCAAGCAAACGCCCCAACGCCAACTGTTGATACAGCCCTTCTTCAACAAAGCTGGGCAGCGTATCGTCAGCGCTTTATCCAGGCAGATGGGCGAGTGATTGACTGGGAGTCAGACGCTCGCTCCACATCCGAAGGGCAGGCATATGCCATGCTGCGATCGGTCATGATTGATGATCCTCAAACCTTTGCGCGCACGCTGACCTGGGCAGAAACAAATCTGCGACGGGGTGAGCCATCAGACATACAAACTCGCCACATATTCCCCATAACCGTTATAAGGAAGCGTCGGGCGTTTTTCCCATTTCAATCCTGGCCCTGTACTGACAAACTTTTCCGTTGCCTGCGACCAGCGAGGATGAGGCTTATTCGGATTAACATTTGCCTCAAAATCGTACTCGTGTGAATCGATTGTGTTCCAAAAAGTAGCGGGCTCAGTATCCACAAACTCGATTTTATTAATCGACTTTGCCCCCTTGAAACCATACTTCCACGGCAGCACTGCTCGAATGGGCGCACCATGCTGCTTAGGTAACTTATGACCGTAATTTCCAATTGCGAAAAACGCTAATTCATTTGCCATTTCCTCAAGGCGTAGACCTTCGGTATAAGGCCAAGGTAACTTTCTGCCCAATGACCAAAAGGGACCACTTGTGATTTTTGAGTCGTAGTAGGACGTAAAACGTACAAATTTAGCTTTATCAGTTGGTTCAACAGCAGCGATGAGTGACTTCATGGGAAATCCAATCCAAGGAATTACCATCGACCAAGCTTCGACACAACGGAACCGATAAATGCGCTCTTCTAGAGGAAAGGTTTTCTGTAAATCATCTAAGTCGTAGGTACGGGGATTTTTTACCAAACCCGTTACCTCAATTTTCCAATCTTCAGTTGGCAACGCTTGAGCCGCTTGCCAGATCGATTTAGTGCTACCAAATTCATAATAGTTGTTGTACTGTCCAGCTATCGTTTGCTCCGTCATTGGGCGATCGACTGTTAAAAAAGCTGGGTTTTGTTTAACTATTTCTAAGCTAGCTTGATTTAGTGTGAGAGCCAATTTGCTATTCACTTTTTCAGCATTTTCACAGCCAAGAATCGGTATTAAGGTTGATCCGACACCAGCACCAATCAGTGTTTTGAAAAAGCGACGGCGATTAAGAAAAACCGTTTCTGGTGTAACTTCTCGCTCTGGGACATTCCAAGATTTTGGCAAATGGATAATTGTCATTGGAAAAAAAGTTTACAACTGAGGTGGATTGGTGTGGTGGGGCTGAAGGCTCAATCTGAGTGTTTCCCTAATAATTGTTCCCCTGACTTAATTAATATCTCACAATCACATCAAGTTTTCCTGCCC
>CADCTM010000207.1:4503-8284 GCA_902805485.1 uncultured Coleofasciculus sp.
CTATGAGCCAAGGGTCTAGTCCCTGGGTTTAACTTAAATTAAACTTTTGATAGAAGACAAATAAAGTAATTAATTATAAAATCATATATTAACTTATTTTAAAATTAATTTTAATTAGCTATAAACTTTTATCTAATCTGGTTACTCCTAGCAATTGAGATATCAATCGATTTAGTTTAATTGGATACACTCTTTTGAAATAAAATAAGTTTAGAATTATGGAAAAAATTGGGAAAAATCTATGATACGTCAAGCACTTGTTGTCTTAGGAATCGGAGCCGTCCTGGCTGGATATTCATCAACAGCTCAGGCTCAGTCAAATTTACCGCCCGGAGGTAATAGTTCAGTCACATTATCGGGTGAATCCCTCCGTGCAGTTGAGAGTCGCAGAACCATAAGTGATTATCAAACTTTTTTTAATGGAACATTGCCAACAACACAGCCTAATTCTGTAACAAATATTGGCAGACTTACCACATCAGGACAACGCTCGATTATCGGTGATCAACCAGTAGATGTCACTGTTGGAGATACGTTAAATCCTGACCGCCCTCTGACATCGTTCCCATCTAGTGGGGAGCCTGGAGATACTGATAGAGTAAGGGTACAGCTTCAGCTCGGAAATCAGTAAGCTAATGAATTTAATTAAAGGTCAGTTATGGCTGTACGGGTGCGGAGTTAGGCGAGAAAAAACTTCGCACACGGTTCTTTTCCCTTTTAGTTACCAATTAGTCAAGCCTTGAGGGTCTTAGCAGCTCTACAATAAATTTCTGTTAAACATGAGAACTAAAAGATTAAGTTGCTGATAAGCTTTTGGTAAAGCTAAATATAAATCATAAGTGGCTCCAATTGAGTTAGCACTCTTGATCCTGAAGATCTGGCTAGCGGCTGCTCCTAATTGAGTAGCAATTTAGTCAAAACTGACTCGATTGCATACTCACTGCAAGTTAGGCGGAATCAACTTTGGCTTGGCTGTGATGTGAGGATTGTCTAGCGGTTTGATTGCGCTGCTAGAGACATTTCATTGTGTAAATGTTCAATGAATCTAAGGCAACAACTCTTCAACTCAACACTATAAATACACTAAGAATTCCGGGAACCAAAGGTTATGAAAACGCAAGAGCTTTTATATCAATACGCGGCAAGAAAGTCGGATTTTCAGGGAGCAAACTTAGCTGATGCGGCTTTAAGTGGGGTTAATTTGAGTCGAGCTGACTTCAGTCGAGCTGATTTGAGTCGAGCTGATTTGAGTCATGCTGAATTAAGTGGTACATCTTTCCGTCAAACTAACTTAACCAATGCCGATTTGAGCGGTGCTGACTTAACAGGCGCCAACTTAACGGAAGTTAACTTGATCGGTGCCGATTTAACTGGGGCAAACTTGAGTGGGGCTGACTTAAGTGGCGCTGATTTGCGTTGTGCTACCTTGCATCGAGCCAATCTAAGTGGGGCAAATCTGACGGATGCAGAAGTCAGTGGTGCGGACTTTAGTGGTGCCTCCCTGAAGAATGCCACCCTAAGTAGCGCCTCCTTAATTGGTGCCGATCTAATTGATGCCGACTTGAGTGGCTCGGATTTAATTGAAGAAAAACTGGACGAGAAAATGCCAAGTGGTACTTCTCACAACTGGGTCACTTGGAATGGTAGTAATCAAAGGAGCATTGAGTAAATAGTTAAAGGCTGACAGGGTGACAACTGTGTCAGCCTTAAAAGTTTAAATTTAAGCATTTAGAGAGTGAGAAAGCAAAGCCGTAAATGCTTTATTTTCCCGCAAGCTATCAAAATCCGAGTCAGTTTTGGCAAGTTCTTGATATTCGCTGGGGTGTAGTTGAATCGCTTTTTGCAAGCTAAAAATTGCTAATTCAAAATTTCCACACAAAGCATAACAACAAGCTTGGTTATACCAGGTATATTCGTCTTCGGGTTCACTATCGAGTGCTTCGTCGTAACTGGTAATTGCTTCCTGATATCGCCCCAACTGCCGCAGTATTTCGCCTCGTTGATACCAACTCCAAAAGTCTTTTGGTTTGACTGCCAACGCTTGATCGTAGCTACTCAGGGCGTCTTCTAAGTGTCCCCAGTGGCGCAGGCTGTCTCCTCGACGGTACAAACTCCAATAGTCATAGGGGCAAATTAAGAGAGCTTGATCGTAACTGGAAACGGCTTCTGGGTAACGTCCCAAATGGCGCAATGCATCACCGTGACGATACCAACTCCAGTAGTCATCGGGTCGTAATTTTAAGGTAATTTCAAAAGAAGCGATCGCCTCTTCAAACCAATCTAAATCCTCAATTGCCACCCGCCCTCGGTTATACCATGCCCAGTAGTCATCGGGTCGAGCTTCTAAGGCTTTATCATAACTGGCGATCGCCTCTTCATAGCGATCAAGTTGCCGCAGCACGCTCCCCTTTTGACACCAAGCCCAATAATCATTAGGCTTATTTAAAAGCGCGTTGTCATAGCTAACGAGAGCTTCTTCAAAACATCCCCAAGTATTTAGAATATCAGCGTGCCAATACCACGCCCAATAATCATAAGGATTATACTCCAACGCCCTTTCATAACTAGCAAGAGCCTCCTCATAACGCCCTGCATCCCGCAGCGTATTCCCCTGCTGATACCAGTCCTGATAGCTATCTGGTCGGCATTCTAGGGTTCTGTAGACTGCATAGGAATTGTGCCTATAGCGTAGCGTTAGCGATCTTGCAATCGTCGGCATTACTATCCTCATCTTAAAATCAACTCCTCAGTAATTCTGTTGGGCGAAAATCCCCTAACAGTAGCATTGTTTTAATTGTCCTAATATTATGGCTATAGGTGCCATAATAGCAGGCAAATTAATGCTACCGACCGAACTGTTAATCAATCGCCAAAATGGTGAAGAAATTGTTCCAAAACGTTTACCAATCAACACACAAATGTGCGCGGTTGCAACTGAGGTGATCGACTGCTTTCTGGAAGCGCTCGGTACTACCCAAGGTGAACTGGATCGTAAATTATTAGAACTCGAAGGTGACAGTCCCGATTATCGCCTGAAACGGGGTCTTGCCCATATTCTTAAAAGTAGTTTCTCCACCTTTGAAATTGTCAGTCCTTTAGAACCGCCATTGTTGCGGCAAAGAATCTTTGCCTTATCGGCAAAAGCCATTCCCAGTTATCAAACATCTGAGGCAACATTAGAAACTCTAAGTATTGCCCTTAGTCAAGAGTTAAATCATGAAGTTTTGCCGACTCAAATTCGCCAAGGTCTTTATGCAGACTTACAAGAAAATCGCATTTTAACTCAATTTGATGACCCAGCCTCAGAAGCTTTATTACACCGCTATAACTTATCGCAAGTGCAGGGAATTTTCTATCGCGCGAGTCAGATGACATTGAATGCTCATCGCAATATCCCTGGACAGTATAAGCTATTATTTCGCTATTTAAAACTGTTTCAGTTGATGACTTATATTGAGGGTGATGCTGACCACGGGTTTACAATTACCATTGATGGTCCTACGAGTTTATTTAAGCCAAGTACGCGCTATGGTTTAGCGATCGCAAAACTGCTTCCAGCGCTTTTGCACGTCACCAAATGGAGCCTCAAAGCAACTTTACAAAGCCGCGATCCTTACAGTGGGACGCAAAAAACTGGGCGTTTTAGTCTTAATGATAGTTGTGGATTAGTCACTCATTATCCGCCTGGTAAGCCTTATGACAGTATGTTGGAAGAGTCATTTGCTAACCGTTGGAATGCCTTAAAAACCGAGTGGATCTTAGAGCGAGAAGTTGACCTAAT
>CADCTM010000207.1:8294-13974 GCA_902805485.1 uncultured Coleofasciculus sp.
GACCTAATTCCGATTCCGGGGAGTGTGATGATTCCTGATTTTCGCCTTGTGCATCCTGATGGGCGTGATTACTTATTAGAAATTGTTGGATACTGGCGCCCAGAATATTTGCAAAAGAAATTTGCCCAAGTGCGGAAGTCTCAATGTAATAACTTAATTTTGGCAATTTCTGAGCGTTTAAATTTGGAGAAAGCTGGCGTTAAAGTGGAGAGTGTAGATGCCAAGATTATTTGGTTTAAAGATAAGCTTTTACCGAAAGCGGTGTTGGAAGTTTTGGAGTGATTAAGAAAATACCCGACGACTGTTCGCGGAGCCTTCCCGCCCTCTTTCTCGCGACGTTGTGCATACTTTCATCTCTGGCTGCGGATGAGAGTGAGGCTGGACTAAAATAATGTTGGGTGGAGCATTACTAAATTCAACATTAGCAAGAATTTTGGTTATTTGGGTAGCAGCTGTTAATATAATCCACAATCGATTATCTGGTTAATAAGAAATAGCCCTTATTGTCGGCGGCAATTTATCAACTTGTAGCGGCACAAAGTACCGACTGTAAACAATGTAACCGGGCTTCCAAGTCGAGCGCCAATATATATCTTGGATAACAGCTTTTGCTTCCCGATCCGTGTCAGACCATTCAAAGCTCACCACACCAAAATTACTATGTCCGATTACTTCTTCTCCTTCTTGAAGCCATTGGTTTTGCCAAAGCAGTGAAACCAAGTTTCCCAGGATTGTAAGCAACTTTGATGTTTTTTTATGATTAGGAATGGATAGGGAACTCTGATTTCTTTCCCAAGGAACAAACCTCGCTTGCTGACGCTTAATCCACTGAACATGATATTGCCAATCCGGGAGAGATTTGGGGTCTTTTATGGCAATTTCCCAAGCCACATCCCAATTGCCCCGCCCTCCTTGGAGTTGCCGCACGACTGCTCCTGTTGCTGGCATTTCAACATCCAAAATTCTCACGTTTTCCTGGATAATTTGGATTTCAACAAGTTGCGGCGGTTCGTACCATCCTGCCCAATATTGAGGTTTTTCGGGTACAAGAGATTTCGCTTTTGTTTGGATAAAATAAGTCTTTATCTCGCTATTTTTAAAAGCACTTGATGTTAGTTGTACCAGGGTTTTGGCTTTTGGATTATGCCCATTTTGGGTAGACCAATAGCTCAGGTGAACTGCACAGGCGTAGTGAATATCGCCAGATAGGAGGATGACTTGTTGTCGCCTATTAAACAGTTCGGTTAATAGTTTGGATAAAGCCCCCTCATGAAAATTCCAAGCATCGCCCACATCGGAATTAAAAACATTGCCTCTCTCTAATTCTTGCTTTTGAAAGATGTCAATAATTTGTAAGCTGACTAAATTAGTTGGAACAACAACAAACGTAACTTCAACACTTGAGTCACCCGTTTCTTTAAGGTGATCGCTTAATTCTAAAGGTTTTTGAATTTGCTGTATAAACGCTTTAGGAGACAACAGCATCGGAGGAGAAAGACCATTTTGATCATCCTGTGGATAGCCGCGCCAAGTGCGAGTATCCAGTACAATCACCTCATGCTTTAAGCTGCGAATTGTGTAGTGCCATTCTAACGGCAGTGTTCCATCAGAATAATCTCGATTCAATACAAAGACATCTTCATCAAGCCTGAACTGTGGTAAGCCAGTTTCCGCTGACATTTGGGGAAGTCCCAAACATTTAGCAATATCTTGTGAGGCAACTTCATCGGTTCCTGCCGAAGCTGACCAAAGTTCCGCCGCGTGCAACAATTTACCACCTGTTTTACCTGACTCAAACTGCTCAGGTGTATTCCCCCATGCTTGAAATACGGCATATGCCAAAAGACCATTTTGTACAGTACGTTTACCCAGTGGCTTACTCAAAACATCCGTACACCAAGCACGATTTAGATACCAATCGTCGCTAATATCATGGTCATCACAAATCATGTAAACGGGGACATTTGCCAAGGCACGGCGGACTTTCCACAGATGAGCAATGCACTCTTCAAGAATACGTGCTTCCCTATCCCATGATTTTACCTGTTTTGTGTCTTTATGTATGTCCTTGCCTTGCGGTAGTTGATTAGGCCAAAGAATGGGCGACCATACTAATAAATATGTAGAAAAAAATTCACCCAAACTTAACAAATGACTTTTTGATTCGTGGGGTGTATCAATTAGCATGGCGGTAAATCCGCCGTAGTGTCTGGCAATTTCAGTACGTTGTCCTGGTAGGAGTTCGCTGGGTTTCTTGCCAATATTGTTTTGGTAAAACGGTAATTTTTCTTCCCAACCTAGCAGCGTATCACCTACTTCCGTCGCCACCCACAATAGAGGGTCAGCAACATCATCACCGTAGATTTGATCGCCTGTAAAAAAGAGCTGATGCAGGCGCGAATTTGGCTCTTTTGCATGATGCTCAATTAGGTCATCTAGCATTTGTAGTGCATCCTGTCCACCACCATGTAATTTGCGACAGGAACCATGAGCAATTCGTAAGTGGTTCAAGTCATCAGGTGGCATACTAAAAGTTGGCAACTGATGCGCGAAATAACTGATGGTGACAGGGGCAATGCCGGGGGAGTTTAGTGCTTGGGTAAGAGTTTGTTCATGATTACCAAAACTGAGGTCATAGGCGTAAATTTGTCCGGGTTGTAGCTGTTGGGAGTTGACTGGTTTGGCGGTGACGGCGATGATGTGTAGTTGCTTGCCAAATGCGATTGTGGTGCGCGAACCTTGCAATAAGGCGGTTTTGATGATTGAACCTTTTTCGTCGGTGGCGTAGACCTTGAGGGTGACTTCGCGGGGTGATTTGAGTGCGACCCAAACAGTCACCGCGTTACTTTGTGTATGACGCAAGATTGGTCCTGCCAGGATCAGAGGCAAATGATCAAGGCGATCGAGTACTAATTCTTGGAGACTGTCAGCAAAAAGGCGATCTGCGCTTTGCTGCTGACGCACCATGCTCCGCAAACGCTCTTTACTCGCTTCGCTATCGCTATTATGGCTTAAGGGTATCCACGACATAAAACAGAGATTGGGGCTTCATCAGATAGCCGTATGAAAATAGCCTAACCTATGAGCCACTCCCCTGGAATTTTTCGGATTATTAAGCTACCCATCAGCAAAACCGCCGCTAAAGCTAAATTTTGCAACCCGATCCGGAAAAAGAATCTTAAAAAATGAAATTTACGTCAGATAGAAATTAAAATGCACCCTGATGCAGGGTGTGATCGGAGAAAACTATGTCTGAACCAACGCGCCGTCCCCTCCCGTTAATTTTAATTCGCGGGTTTGGCGGTTTAAACACGAAGGATGAGAAAAAAGATAGCTATCAGGGCTTTACCGAGGGTAGCGTTTATCCCCAGAAACAGGGGGAAAACTACATCTACGAAGGGCTACTTCTGCGTTTCATGAAGTCTAATTGGCAATATCAGGACGCCACTAATGTTGTTGGATATTACGGCAGCAAGATTGGTTATGAACCGAATTTACCAGGAAAACTTCAATATTTGAAGGAAATCAAGGATGATTCTCAACTTACAGAAAAACTGCGGAATTTAAAAAACAAGGGAGTGCTTGAGCAATTTGAGCGATTACAAAAAGCGGGGTATTTTTCTGGCGACAAAGTTGTAATTAACCCAGGGATGGCGCTGCAACTTATTGAGTCAACAGACGATCCTTGCCGCTCAATTTGGGTATTCCGTTATTATGACCTGAACGATCGCGAATTTAAAGTCTATGGCGAAGCGCTGGTACGACTGATTGACTTTATTAGGGACTTGGCGGTGATGAAAGATGGCGTCAAACCTAAGGTCAATATTATTGCACATTCGATGGGTGGGTTACTGGTGCGCGAGGCAGTTCAACGTACCTATCCAAACCCAAATAATCCTCGCAAAGCTGAAGAATACATCAATAAAATTGTTACTCTGGGAACACCGCACCGAGGGATTACCTTTCAAATTTTGAAGGATTGGCTTGGCATTGAGGCGGCAGATGATTTAAAACATTTTAATCCCGACTTTCAAAACGATAAAACTAACGATGCTTCCTTCTGGAATTTTGGTAAGCATTTTCCGGTAGAACGACTGCTAACGGTTGTTGGTACGAATTATCGGTCTTATGGAATTGGGACGGCAACGGCGCTAAACCGCTTTTTCTCCGCATCCGGTGAATATGGACCCAACTATAACCGTAGTGACGGATTAGTTAAGCAAATTTCCGCTCAAATTCCCGGCGCACCGCGAACCTTTGTTAATAAGTGTCATGGCGGTTTTGATTCCTTGATTACTTCCCGCGAGTCGTTTGAAGTGTCAAGGCGCTTTTTGTTTGGCAATGTTAAGGCACGTTTGCGGTTTGTTAAAGGGGCAATCCTGCGAGGTAAAGACTTGTTCGGCAAGAGCGAGTTTTTTATGGGCGTATCCATCAAACCGCGTGGGGTAGACTTTGAGTTATTCCACCAAAGTAAGGACGCAGAAAACTGTTATGGCCCCTTTACTAAGGAAGACATGACGGATGAAAGCCTCACCTTTTCTTGGGCGGATGATAAAAACTTGATTTGGGAAGGATACCTCGATACTCTTTCGATTTTGGAAGACGATTATCGACCCGAAAAGGATATGGTATTCCGGCTAGAGTTTTACATTGGCGAACGCGATTTATTAGGTCTAGGTTTCTCGGATAATGCCATCTTCCGGGAGCAATACTACGTCCGTACTTTGTTAACCAAGCGACCGCTGGAGCTTTATCTTCATACTAATGAACGGTTTGCCCAACCTAATCTGCAAAATACTTTTGATGACCCAAAGTTACAACCGGAACCACCAGTAAAGATGACCGCAGTCGATGGCGGTTGGGAGTTTGAGGTCGGAGGAACTGGGTTTAAAGGGACATTCCGAATTGAAATTGATTCGGTTCCGCTAGAGGGAGAACCAAGGGCATTTGTGTAACTTGTAGGGGTGAATAATAGACTGGTAAAACTTGGTAATGCACTCCTTTAGCCTCCCTGGTTAAGGGTGAAACCTGAGAGTTTTAGAGACGTTCCGCCGGAGCGTCTCTAAATTTTGCTTTCTCGGAAATTCAGAAAAATAATATTACTCCTCCCGATTTAACGCCGACATCACAGCTTGCTGACTCACTGTCTGATAAACTCCTTTTAAATACTGCATTACACGCCCATCAATCGATGACGAAGGAATTGTCCCCAAAACATCCAAAATAGTACGACTATCCAGCGGCGGCGCAATTACAACCAAGGAAGAATCTAGTGGTTCATAATATTGCCAAAATTGCTCAATATTAAGAGGCGTTACTTTTTCTTGAGCAACTTTTTCTTGAGATGTTGTAATATTTCCATGAGATTCTGCTGGAACATCGCCCGTACTCCGCAACCGCCGTAAATCATCAAGAATTTGTTCTTTTGTACGTCCCCGCAACTGGAATAATACAAACGGGTCTTCACTAAAGCGATCGCCTAATTGATAATACACTGCCCCAATATGTTTACAAGGATTTTGAGGATCAGGGCAAATGCACTTGGAACGGATATCAGATAGTGTAAACGGAAACAAGCTTAAGCCATTAGCTGTAAATATCTTTTCAATATCATGTGGCATTTCTCCGGCTAACAAATAAGCCGAATAAACCGCTTGTTCCGCCATCGTTTCCACAACAA
>CADCTM010000208.1 GCA_902805485.1 uncultured Coleofasciculus sp.
TAGACGCTGACTAAGCCAGAGTAGGCTTCGCAATTGAGCGACGAGGTTAGGGTTAGCAGCCACTCCTGAACACTTTGCCCAGGAGTAGATTGCACTCTTTGCGTTCAAAGACTAATCTCTTATTCTAGATGGCAAAGCGTCTTGGGATTGTCTAAGCAAGCTGATAAGCGATCGTTCTGTGATATATGCTATCCCCTAAAAAATTAAATTTTAGAACACGGCTTAAGCCAACCGCAGAATCATCCCTTCCCTGGCGAGAAACCCACCCGCAAAGCTATCTTGGACTTCGATTTCAACTTGATCGAGAAAATCATCTGTATGATTTGGTTCGTGGTGAAAAATTGCTAATTGCTTTGCACCGGCTTCTTTTGCTGCTCTGACGCCTTCTTGCCAAGTCGAATGTCCCCAACCGACTTTTGGTGATTTGGGGCTATGGTATTCTTCGTCGGTATACATGGCATCATAAATGATCACATCGGCATCACGACCTAGATGGAGGACATTTTCATCAACGCGATCGGGAAAATGTTCAGTATCAGTACAGTAGAAAACGGATCGTCCTTCCCACGTTACTCGATAACCCATTGCACCATTGGGATGGTTGAGATGACCTGTTTCAATGGTGATGTCATCTAAGGTCATCGTATCGCCGCAGACTAAATCATTGAATTTTAAATCTGCCTGAATTTCTTTAACAGGGACAGGCGAGTTCAAGTGCAAAACGCGATCGCAGAAATGCTTTTCCATCTTTCCCCCCTCCGGTGCCGCGCCATAAATATGCAAGGTATTTCCTTGTGCAAAAGCTGGGCTGAAAAAGGGTACGCCTTGAATGTGATCCCAGTGATAATGTGTAAAAAACCAATAGGCGTCGATTGGCGGAAGTTGCTGTAAGCTTTTACTCAGCATCCGCAAACCTGTACCACCGTCAAAAATCAGGCGTTTTCCCCCGACTCGCATCTCAACGCAGGAGGTATTGCCGCCATAGCGGACTGTCTCTTTTCCAGGGGCAGGGACGCTACCACGGACTCCCCAGAATTGGACAACAAACTCAGAGGAATGATTCGTTTCCATTTTGTGATAATTTAAGAGTTGATGGTACGGCACTGACCCTGATGACGCAGCAGGTGGTCGCACAATACTAAAGCAACCATTGCTTCTACCATCGGTACGGCTCTTGGTAAGACGCAAGGATCATGGCGTCCTTTGGCAGCTAGTATTGTTTCAACGCCTGCACTAGTCACAGTACGCTGTTCTTTTCGTATGGTAGCAGTCGGTTTAAAGGCTACCCGTAAAATTATGTTCTCGCCATTGGCGATGCCACCCTGAACACCACCTGAACGGTTGGTTACTGTACGTACTGCCCCTGTTTCGTCGGTATAAAACTCGTCATTATGTTCGCTTCCAGTGAGCATTGTTCCGGCAAAGCCGGAGCCAATTTCAAAGCCTTTACTAGCGGGTAAAGACATTACTCCTTTGGCTAAGTCTGCTTCTAGTTTATCAAATACTGGCTCTCCCAACCCTTTCGGGACATTTCGGGCAACGCATTCTACAACACCGCCAATTGAGTCGCCGCTACGCCCAATTTGTTCGATGCGTTCGATCATTTGTTCAGCACATTCGGCGTCTGGGCAGCGGACGATATTACTTTCTACTTGTTCTAAGGTAACGGTATTCGGGTCAACGACGCCTTCTAAGTCTTTAATGCGCTTGACGTAGCCGACAATTTCCACACCTGCGACTTGTTGAAGGATTTTTTTAGCGATCGCACCGGCAGCAACTCGTCCAATTGTCTCACGCGCCGATGACCGTCCACCACCCTGCCAGTTGCGAATGCCGTATTTAGCATCATAAGTTGCATCGGCATGGGAAGGGCGATAAGTTTGGGACATTTCGTCGTAATCCTGGGGACGAGTGTCTTTGTTGCGGACTAAAATTGCGATCGGGGTTCCCAGTGTTTTCCCTTCAAAGATACCGGAGAGAATTTCACAGGTATCGGCTTCTTTGCGGGGTGTGGTAATTTTACTTTGCCCTGGACGCCGCCGATCAAGTTCTTTTTGTATTTCTGCCGCTGAAATCTCTAGTTGTGGCGGACAACCATCAATAACAACGCCAACGCCGCCGCCGTGGGACTCACCGAAGGTAGTGACGCGAAATAGATGCCCAAACGTGTTGCCCATTTTACAGAAGAGGGAGGTCTTGAAATACTGATTTTAACAGGTATACAGACGTAGGGTAGCACTCCAAGAGCGCCCCTACAATTTAGGTAGCTTAAAGAATTAATCGACAAAACTTAGGAACTTTAGGGATGAATCAAGCGGATTTGGATCGCGTTGAGATTTTTCTGGAAAGATGGCAAGGTTCTCGTGGTAATGAACGAGCTAATAGATCAACTATTTTTCACACAATTGTGCGATGCCTTGGGGGTTCAACGTCCTAAGCTAGAGGTGGAAACCTTATGGCAGGCGATGACTGATGGAACGAGTTTTGGCTTGCACGGGCGGTTGCTGCGCTTTAATGGCGGATTGTTTGCTGATTGGTCAGAATCCCGCTTGTTAAAGGGGGGCTGGGGGATCTCCAATTCTGAAATCTTAGAGCTTTTAGTTGCCCTCAAGGCCGAACGCGCTGAAGAAGAACGAAACGGCTTAATACGCTGGTTACGTCCCGAATATCAAGCCCCAGAAACAATAAAGGCGCAAGCTCTTGCGCCCCTACAAGGAATAATCGAAGGTTTAGAAACAGAAGAAGCTGCCCCTATCCCTGTTGAACAACAACCCTTGCCCAAGAAATTAAAAGAACCTACTTGCCGCTATTCGTGACTTACTCCGCACCAGTGGCAGTGAGTGGACGCTTGAGCAAATCATCGCTCAGTTCAAAGGGGCAACTCGCAGTAAAAAGGTAATCAGCGAATGCCTCGAAAGCTTGAAAGAATTAGGCATCCTCGTCAGTCATACCGAAGCAGCAGTAACTCGCTGGTACTTTTCCGAACTCCAAAAAGTTAGCTGATTTTTTCCTTAAATCTTCCCCTCCGCTTCTGCCCTCTCCAAACCTTCTCGAATTAACCTCTGAGCAGTCCTCCCCTCAGAACGGTCTTCTGCATCCGCTAACTTCTTTAACTTGTCACTTTCCTCATCTGTCAAAGGCACATTTAACCTCCGGACAGATTCTTTGCTTTTCCTTGAATCTTCGCGGCTCATTTTGATTGAATAGTAATCAATATGGTTTCATTAAACCATATATTAGGAGCCAGCGCCCATCCAGTCCAAAAGATTCGCGCTGGCTGTGCCCCAAACTGATTGGAGACAAATCAATTATGCCTTATAGATACAGCCTGAATTTTTGGTTAGTAGTGCGAATACTGCCCGATATGCAGCGAAAAAAACGTAGCGCGTTGTCGGACAAATATCTGATGCTGAGGGTCATTTGCAAGTTCTGCTGCGGTTATATGCCTGATAGTAAGATTTATTACTGTGTTTGACCCGTATACAGAACCGGATTAGAGACCCCTTAATCCCTCTTGCTTTACGGGGAAAGTTAAGACAACTCCTCCTCCCCCCTTACCAAGGGGGCTGGGGGGATAGAAAGGTTTGGTAAAAGCCAAAAACAAATAAAATCCCAACAAAAAAGCGCCCCCTCGCGGAGACGCCTTTTTTTAATTATGAGCTAAAACCTAGCCATTGATAACAGGAGCAGTAAGAGCAACCGGAGTCGCCTCACCCGCAGCCAAATCAAGAGGGAAGTTGTGAGCATTGCGCTCGTGCATCACTTCCATACCCAAGTTAGCGCGGTTAAGTACATCTGCCCAAGTGCCGATGACACGACCCTGTGAGTCAATCACGGACTGGT
>CADCTM010000209.1 GCA_902805485.1 uncultured Coleofasciculus sp.
TAATAAAGCGAAGTCAAAAGCTGAGAAATAAAGAGCCTGAAGTAACACCCACACCTGAAGTAGTGGAACCGGAAGATACAGAAGATGATTATTTTGAGCAGTTGCAGAAGCGAGGGAAAAAACTCAAGAATAGCAATGATGAAACAAATTTGTAGAAAAGATTAATTAAACAAGACTGCAAGAATCATATTACAGGTTAAAAATTAATTATGCTGAAAAAAAGTTTTTTGCAATTGACAGCCCTTAGCTTGGCGTTACTTCTAGAACCACTGATCATGGGAAAAATGCCCGCCACCGCAAATCAAAATATACTAACTAAACCGGAATTAATGCGCGGGGAACTCCTAGCATTACAACGCAACCGTTTGCGCTTCAAAGTTCCAAGAATTAGACCGTCTGGAAATCTAAGCGGCGGAACAGCACGAGGTAATTGTAATGCTGATGGCACAACAAAAATTGAGGTGATTGCATTAATGCCAAACACCAACATTGGCTTGACCGTAGCGGAAAAACCGACATTCTTATTTCGGGTTTCCAAAACTTCTGTACAGGAAGCAAAATTCAAGTTGCTGAATGAAAAAGGCGACACAATTATTTATGAAAAAAATCTGCCATTAACCAACACAGGAGATGTTAGGAGTTTTACCCTTCCTGCTGATGCTCCAGCTTTGGAAATTGGTAAAGAATATCAGTGGGAGGTGGTAGTTAATTGTGATCCTGACGATCCCAATGGGAATCCGCGTGTTAGAACTGCAATCAAACGAGTGCAACCTAGTTCAACTCTTGTGAGTAAATTAGTACAAGCAAAATTAAGCGATCGCCCTGATCTTTATGCACAAGAAGGCATTTGGATTGACGCTTTATCAACTCTCGCTCAGTTACGTGTTGCTAATCCGAATGATTCAGAACTAAAAGAGGAATGGATTAGTTTATTAGAGTCAGTTGGACTCCAGGAAATTGCCAAGATGCCAGTGATGGATAGTGTTCCGTAGAATATTAATCAGCTTCCCCAATCAATGTAAAAGCTGCCCAGTTGTAAGGATTAGGAGTTTCCTTCATCGTCATCAACATTGCCTGACGTAATGCTTGGGCAATGTCGGGATTTTTCTGGAAATTTCGATAAAATTCTGTCATTAACAGGGAAGTTGGAGCATCGGGCACAGACCACAAAGAAACAACAACACTCGGAACCCCAGAGGTAATCAAGGAACGAGACAGTCCAATTACGCCGTCACCTGTGATTTTTCCCCGTCCTGTGTTGCAGGCACTTAAAACGACTAGTTGAGCATTGAGCTTTAAATTTAAGATTTCTCCAGAGGTGAGGAAGCCATCATCGTTGCTGGAGGGTGTGAGAGCGATCGCACCAGGGACACCAACTTTCTTAAGATCACTAAGTAATCCATGCGTTGCCAAATGTATGAGTCGGGCATTGGGTAATTGTTTGACAATATCTACCTTAATTGCCTGGTCACGAACGATCGCTTTTGTGTTTAAAATTTGTCCGATCGCTTTCGCTTCTTCTTCGGCAGACGGTAACGGTTCCAAATCAGCAGGCATTTTTGGATTGCCGACAACGAGGGCATCTTTCCCTTGAACGACTCCACTATACTTTGTCGCCAAGCGCTGCTGTTGTTGGCGTGTTAAATCCAAGACTTGAATCGCTGGAACAGTTAAGAGTGTATGTTTTTGAATCAGGTATTGCCCTGAGCTGTCTTCTAGTGCCGGGAAAGGCAACAAAAACAGTGATTCTTGGGGAATAAAAATTACACGCTCATTGGCGTCTTTCGGCAGCAAATCAGCAATTGGCTCGATCAGCAGTTGATGCAGTTGCTTCCTGACTTGCTGGCTACGAGCGGCACCAGGACCATTTAAATCACGACTAGCGCGCACCAAGTCTTCTATGGAAGTCGCAGCAGTGCCTTCCTGTAAGAATTTCAGGTCAACCCGGCGAAACTCTACCTTACCTGTCGGCTGAACAACCCAGATAAAAAGGTTAGCGGCAGGGGCTTTCAGCTTGCCTTGAAACTTAAAATCGTTACCAGGAACAATTGAATACTCAACTAATGTTGCTTTGTGGGTTTGGGCAATTTGTTTAATTTGGGCAATCGTTGGTGGCTGTGCATTAACTGTAGATTTTTGAGCGATTTCTGGAGATAAACGTTGCGCCAATAACTCAACAAAAGCACGCGCCCGCCCTCGTTCGGCAGTTTCCAATGCCGCTTCATATTTATTCTGGGCAACGAGGATTTTTTGTAGCAGGTTGTAGCTGAAAACTTGGGTGTCCAAAATCGATACTTTATCCGCGTCAGTCAATCCAGGACGGAGCGATTCTAAGACTTTTAGTGCTTCTTGGAGCTTTTTCTCGGCTTCTGGGAGATTGTTCGAGATAAATAGGGTATGCCCTAGGTTATTATGAGCCAAGCCTTCCAAACGGCCATCGCCTATTGCTTGGGCAATTTTCAGAGTTTGCTGTTGTTGCTCAAGGGCTTTAGGATAGTTGCGCTGATCTGCATAGGTGAGTCCTAAACCTCCAAGAGTAATTGCTTCTAGTTTGCGATCGCCTATTGTTCGTGCCATAGCTAAGGCTTGGGTATAGGATTCAATTGCTTTTGCCGCGTTTTTCTTTGCCTGGAAAGCAATGCCCAAATTATTGAGGGTATTGGCTTCTCCTGCTTTGTCGTTAACGGTTTGTGCAAGCGCTAAACTCTGGTTGTATGAGGCAATTGCCTGGTCATACTTGCCCAAATTAGCGAAAATGGCTCCCATATTTGCCAAAGCAGCAGCTTCTCCTTGGCGGTCTTTGGTTTCTTGGGCAATGGTCAGACTCTGTTGATAAGATGCGATCGATTTGTCATAATCACCAACTGCCTCATAAACATTCCCTAAATTTCCGAGAACCTGTCCTTCTCCTTGACGGTTTTTAATTGCCTGCATCAGCGTCAAAGCCTTCTGTTGAGATTCAAGGGCTTTGTCATATTTACCCGATTCTTTGTAAGCAATTCCCAGATTTCCTAACGCCTGCGCCTCACCCAAACGGTCATTAGTTGCCTGAGTAATTGGTAGTAAGGTTTGTAAGGATGCGATCGCTTTACTGTAGTTTGATAGCCCTAAGTATGCCGCACCCAAACCACTTAATACTGCTTTTTCTCCTGGACGGTCTTGAAGTTTTTGATAAATGGTCAGTGCCTGTTGCCAAGAGTTAATAGCGGCTTCTATCTGACGTTTTTGATACTGTTCAATACCTTGTTTAAATAGTTGGTCGGCTGAGGTCTTGCTATTTTCTTGAGTTTGTGATGTGGCTCGTGGTGGGATGAATGGTGCTGACCAATAAGTTGAAGTTGTGGCAAGGAGAGTAATGAGTGCTGTTAGAGCAATTTTGTGTAGTTGCATAGTGGTTATTTATAAAGAACAGTTAGATCCCCTTACTGCCTGTTACCTGCCTCGGAGATCCCTCCAGCCCCGCGAGGATTCTCGCGGGGATATATTTAGTCAAAGTCCCCCTTTTTAAGCCGGAGCGACCGGAGCTTTAGTGAGGATGAGGAGATTTAGGGGGATCTTCGGAGAAAATTTTCCCACCCTAGGAGAGGAGCTAATGTTTTTTTCGGTTGCTGATTCTCTCGTCGTATACAAGAGCCAGTGAGTTCTATAATGCCGTCTTGATTAATTCTCATTCCGGTGGAATGACAGGTTTCAGTAGCACCAAGTAGGCTGACATTCAAAACTCCGCCAACGTTAGCAGAGGCACTTAAGGTATTCGAGTTATTGGTTTGTACCTTTAATTCCTGGTCTGTTGGAGGTTTAACGGTTTGTAGAGGTTTGTCAGATTGTAGGGGGTT
>CADCTM010000210.1:0-2746 GCA_902805485.1 uncultured Coleofasciculus sp.
TGTCTTGTTACGACCTTAAAATCTCGGTGTCGGCTCTGAAACAGGTCGGTTCGGTAATGGTTGATTTTCCTCGTTATTAACAGCTTAGGTTAAAAGGAGCATTCATGAAAATAGCGATCGCGAAAGAAGTCGAAGTTGGAGAGCGTCGCGTTGCCCTAAATCCTGATATTGTGGCTCGGTTAGTTAAACAGGGCTTAGAAATTTGGGTAGAAGTAGATGCCGGAGAAGCGTCGTTTTATAGTAATGATGCTTATGAAGCGGCGGGGGCAACAATTATCTCTGATACAGCAAAATTATGGGGTGAAGCGGATGTTTTGCTAAAAGTTGGCATCCCGAAAGACCATGAAATTAATCAAATGCGAGAAGGAAGTGTCTTATTAAGCTTCCTCAGCCCCCTAGCCCAGCCAGAAACCGTTCAGCACCTGGCAGGGCGTAAAATCACGGCTTTTGGGATGGAAATGATCCCCCGTACCAGTCGCGCCCAGAGTATGGATGCATTGTCCTCTCAGGCAGGAGTAGCTGGCTATAAAGCGGTGTTAATTGCGGCGGCAGCATTGCCAAAGTTTTTCCCGATGTTGACCACGGCGGCGGGTACAATTAGACCGGCGAAAGTGTTTGTCATGGGAGCAGGAGTTGCAGGCTTGCAAGCAATCGCTACTGCCAGACGCTTGGGTGCTGTTGTCGAGGCATTTGACATTCGTCCCGCCGTGAAGGAAGAAGTCCAAAGTCTTGGGGCGAAATTCGTCGAAGTAAAACTTGACGAAGACACCGTTGCCGCTGGTGGTTATGCCAAAGAAATCTCTGAAGCAGCCAAGCAACGCACTCAAGAAGTTGTCACCGAACACGTTAAAAATTCTGATGTTGTAATTACAACCGCTCAAGTTCCTGGAAAAAAAGCGCCGTTACTGGTGACAGAAGAAATGGTCGCTCAAATGGCTCCGGGTTCGGTAATTGTGGATTTAGCTGCAGAACAAGGTGGAAACTGTGCAGGTACGGAACCAGGCAAAGATGTTGTTCGGCATGGTGTAACGATTATTGGACCGATTAACTTGCCGTCTTCGATGCCAGTTCACGCTAGTCAGATGTATGCCAAAAATATCTCTACTTTATTGCAATATCTGATTAAAGATGGTGAATTGCAATTGAATTTTGAAGACGACATCATCGACAGTACCTGCATCACCCACGGAGGAGAAATTCGGAATCAACGAGTAAAAGATGCTCTTACTCAAGTTGGGGCAACGGTTTAAATTCCCCCTCATGTTCCTATTAACAGAACAAGAATCTAAAATATGACAACCGCATTACTTGCAAGTTTGTTTGTCTTTGTTTTGGCATCATTTGTTGGCTTTGAAGTGATCAACAAAGTGCCGCCAACCCTTCACACTCCCCTGATGTCTGGCGCGAATGCCATTTCAGGTATTGCTGTCATTGGGGCGCTACTAATTTCGGGTCCGAAAGATTGGAATGTCACGGTAATTTTAGGCTTAATTGCCGTAATTTTCGCAACAATTAACGTTGTCGGAGGTTTCCTCGTTACGGATCGGATGTTGCAAATGTTTAAGAAAAAAGAGGTGAAGGCATGACAGACTTTTTGCCAACAGGTATTGAGCTGAGTTATTTAGTTGCAGCATCGTTGTTTATTTTGGGTTTGAAGCAGTTAGGTTCACCCGCAACGGCACGTCAGGGTAATTCCTTGGCAGCAGTGGGGATGCTGTTGGCGGTGGTGGCAACGCTGTTGGATCAGCAGGTGCTGAACTATCAGATGATTTTTGTCGGATTGCTCATCGGGTCTATAATCGGTGCGATCGCGGCTTATAAAGTTGAAATGACTGATATGCCGCAAATGGTGGGTTTGCTCAATGGTTTGGGCGGTGCTGCCTCGGCGTTGGTTGCGATTGGAGAATTCTGGCGGTTAATTGGTACTGGGGAACCTGTCACCCTCGCTGACACAATTACAATTATTCTTGGCGTTTTAATTGGTGGTGTCACCTTAACCGGCAGTTTCGTTGCCTTTGCAAAATTGCAGGGACTCCTCCCCGGTGCGCCGATGACATTTCCTTTGCAGCAACCGGTTAATGCCCTGATATTAATTGGCTTTTTCGTTGCTAGTGGTTATTTGATTCTAACGCCAACAAACCTGACGGTATTTTTGGGATTAGTTGCAATTTCCTTGGTACTTGGCGTGTTGTTTGTGCTGCCAATTGGCGGTGGTGATATGCCTGTGGTAATTTCGCTGCTGAACTCCTACTCTGGTTTGGCGGCGAGTGCGGCGGGTTTCGTGGTGATGAATAATATGCTAATCATCGCCGGAGCATTGGTTGGGGCGTCGGGAATTATCCTGACTCAGATTATGTGTAAGGCGATGAACCGCTCCTTGAC
Organism: uncultured Coleofasciculus sp.; assembly: GCA_902805485.1. Lineage (GTDB taxonomy): Bacteria > Cyanobacteriota > Cyanobacteriia > Cyanobacteriales > Coleofasciculaceae > CADCTM01. The sequence continues at coordinate 2,383 of CADCTM010000210.1, forward strand.
AAGTGTGCTATTTGGTGCATTTGGAGGAAGTGGCAAACCGGGCACGGCGGGTGCGACAGGTAGCGGCAGTCAAGATAAGACATATAAGAGCGTCGATGCCGAAGAAGCGGCGATGATGTTGGGATATGCCCGTTCTGTGGTAATTATTCCGGGATATGGCATGGCAGTCGCCCAGGCACAGCATTCGGTGCGGGAGTTGGCTGACCAACTAGAAGGCAAAGGCGTTGAGGTAAAATATGCAATTCACCCAGTTGCGGGGCGGATGCCAGGGCATATGAATGTGCTGTTGGCAGAGGCAAATGTACCTTATCCGCAACTTTATGACATGGATGATATTAATCCTCAGTTTGATGAAACCGATGTG
>CADCTM010000210.1:2756-3833 GCA_902805485.1 uncultured Coleofasciculus sp.
GTGGCGCTGGTAATTGGGGCGAATGATGTGGTGAATCCAGCCGCACGTAGCGATGCGGCAAGTCCGATTTATGGGATGCCGATTTTGGAAGTAGATCGGGCAAAACACGCGATCGTGATTAAGCGCGGGATGAGTACAGGTTTTGCCGGTGTTGATAACGATTTGTTCTACAAAGACAAGACGATGATGCTGTTTGGGAGTGCCAAGGATGTAGTAGCACAGCTTGTTTCTCAGGTGAAGCAGCTTTAGGTTGATTGGTAAGAATTAAGTGATGGAAGTTAGTGGTTAGTAGAAATCAGCCCACTAACCCTTATCTTTGAACAGATAGATGGCTTAGATCCTAATTTTCAAAGGATTTAAGCCATTTATCAATAGATTTCTTGTCTCAACCTGGATTAAGGATTTGTCTGTGCCAGCGCTTAGTTGATCGGGTTAGTGGGAGGGCGAGCTGCCGTTGTTGCTCATCAGACTTTAGAGAAAACGATTGCTATGCTAAGTTAAGTTTCATCAAGATCCTTAAACTCTGCTGATGAACACTATGAACCTCGCCATCCCAGATTCGGTGAAAGTTTGGTCTCAATTTATTCATCCCTCTTTAATGTGGGTATTGCTGGCAATGTCTATTTATGCCCTGTATTCGGGCATTCAGGTTCAGCGCACCCGATATGCTGATAGTGATGTTAAGAAAGAATTGCTCAAGGGTCGGTATAACGTCAAGCACTACCAAGTCGGTTCCATACTGTTGGCGTTGATGATCATTGGTTCGCTTGGTGGTATGGCTGTCACTTACATTAACAATGGCAAGCTCTTTGTCGGTTCCCACTTGCTAGCTGGGTTAGGGATGACGGGACTCATTGCCACGTCTGCCTCTCTTTCTCCATTTATGCAAAAAGGGAAAAACTGGGCACGTTTCACCCATATTGCCTTGAATGTTGTGCTTTTGGGCTTATTTGGCTGGCAAGCGGTGACAGGCGTACAAATAGTACAACGGATTATCAGTAAGATGTAGTGCTTTAGTCATTAGTGATCAGTCACTAGTTATTTGTTAGTAACCAATGCTCAATGATTTGTTGTCAA
>CADCTM010000211.1 GCA_902805485.1 uncultured Coleofasciculus sp.
GTTTTAGCCAACTGGAACAGCTTTGCCCATAGCTTGATTCAAGTTAAACTGAGCCTGCACCTGCTCTAGGGGCATTCCCCATAACTTGTTCCACTGAATGCCAAAGAACGGTTGTGCTTGTTTTCCCAACACCAACCCTTTAACCGACGAATTAAAGAAGCTGAGGTCTATTTTTACGAACAAAAGTTTTTCAATTGCCCCTTAACTAAACCCCTCAAACCTGTTCCTCTGTGAGTGTCATCCGCGCGTGTGACGCTAAGAGGATTGTCACAAAAAACGCAGGTGCGGTTTAGCGATGTTGTAGCGTAAGAAAAAGGAAAACACCACCGACTGCGAACCAACTCGGAGGGAGGAACTATCAATCTTTCAGAATTATCCCTATTTTGAGGGATGCTGTCTCTAAAGTTATGGTTGATTTTTCCCGCATCCCCAGTTGGGACAACAGTGAAGCTTCTAAAATATCCATTGCCAAGCGCTTGAGGATTGGAGCGTTGCTTTTGGAGAAAATTTCAAACCCTTCACCAGAAAAGGGTGTCCTAGACAGATAATGGACTGGATCGGAAATCGCAAGCGGGACATTGACCCAACGCGCCCCTATCAAGCGTGTATTTGCGATCGCACAAAAATCACTCACTCTATGCTGCCGTTTTTGCCGATATTTACCCTGGCTCAAGCAACCCCAACCCCAACCCCAACCCCCCCAAAAGAAATCGTACAACCGCAACAAGTGCGGGCATTATCGGGAAAACTGGATAATGTCCCCGTCTTCAACAGCAACAGTCCCGAACTTGTACAAACAGAGGGCATTTTACTATCCACCTTTCCCGCCAATGGCAAAGCTACGCCAGCGGCACATTTAAATTTCCCATTTCAGGGACGTTTTGATGTCTTTGCCCACCATATTGCCAAAGCACCGACACCAGATGATTTGCGGACTCTCTACCTGGGAATTATTTTATACAACCCTGGGACAAAACCCGTAACCGTCGATATTCTACAAGCAGCGAGTTATCTAAGTCAGCCAGACGCGCCCTTTATCCAATTACCGTCCTTGGTAGATAATCCTGCTGGTACAGTTTATGCCGGACCCGGTAGTCGGGTGATGAGTGATATTCTGCGGGGACTGCATCAAGCGGATTTTCCGCCCCAAATCATAATTCCACCAGGGCAAAGTCAGATGTTGCTTAATTTAGCGATACCTGTTCGGACATTAGATCCGCCACTAAATGGTCGTTCAACATTAATGCGATTGCGGAGTGATGGGGTAGTTTATGCCGCTAGTTTAGCGCGGTATGCCCCTGTTGACGCCGAGGGGAAAGAACGCGCCCCAACTGTGGAAGAATGGCAGCAGTTATTAGATAATGGCAAATTAGCCACACCCCGCGATCGCACTCCGACTCCTCCTGATACAAGCAAGGGTCAAATTATTTATGGTCGGGTTGCGGGTGTTGCTCAAGGTTCGCGCTGGCAAACTCAACTAGTCGATAATCCAACCAGTCAGTTTTTAAGTATCCCTCAAGCTGGACTCGCCTTTTCCTACGGGCTAAGTACGCTCCCCGGTGGCACGATGGGCACAGAGCAAATTCAAAGCGCAACCATGTTAGTACGCTACCCAGATACGGCTTACTTTGCACATGGAAACTACGGCGTCCAATATAGCCTCACCTTACCTTTAGTTAATCCCACTAATGACACTAAAACCGTCACCCTAACCGTTCAGACGCCCCTCAAAGAAGACGATCCTAAAGGTGAGTTACGCTTTTTGGAACCGCCAGCCAAACAAGTCTTTTTTCGGGGTACTGTGCAAATTCGCTACAAAGACGATACAGGGCTACCAGGGCTTCGGATTGTGCATTTAGTTCAGCGGCGAGGTCAACAAGGTGAACCGTTGGTAACGCTCACGATGCCGCCAAGGGACGAACGTTTGGTACAGGTAGACTTTCTTTATCCACCCGATGCGACACCGCCGCAGATTTTAACTGTTAGTACCAAAGAGCGATCGCCTGTGCCCTAGAAACTGGGGATATTTGCAATATTTAAGCAATTTCTAGCGCTTTGGGCGGTAGTAATATTAGATTCGGCAGTTTTGGGCGTCGGTCTAGATTGATTTCCCAGCGTCTTCCCATCAAACCGGAACTTATCGGTTTTTCCAGGAGATCTTAATAAAGTTCGGCGCGACAACTTCATACGCCAGGGAGTACCACTTTCTCATCCCTGTTGCCAGCGTCAGTCCTGTTGATGTCAACAAATTTAGTGCTTTGATGTTGCCTTTATTTTCATCCTTTACTCTTACTCTTGCTCAATTCACTGTCCCAACACTGCCGCCACTTCCTCCCTTGCAGGAAGTGGTGGTGCAACCTCAAGAAGTCCGTCCCTTACCAGGAAAACTGGATACAGTGCCAGTTTTTAACAGCAATAGTCCAGAAGTCATACAAACCGAAGGGATTTTGCTCTCTAGTTTTCCCAGCACGGGTAAGGCAGTCCCCGGTGCCCATTTAAATTGGCCCTTTGTCGGACGATTCGATTTATTTGCTCATCACATTGGTAGAGCAATTAATCCTGAGGGTACGCGTCCTTTACACCTAGGAGTCATTGTTTATAATCCCGGCAACCGCCCTGCCACGCTGGATATTTTGCAGGCAGTCAGTTATGTCACTAACCCAGATGCACCCTTTATTGACTTGCCGCCCTATGCTGATAATGCTACAGGCAAGGTTTACGCCGGTCCTGGTTCACGGTTGACGAATGACATTATCCGGGGGGTGCATCAAAAGACTTTTCCGTCCCAGATTGTGATTCCACCTCGACAGAGCAAGATGTTGTTCAATTTACCGATGGTGATCGGAAATACTCGGTCTACCTTAATGCGGTTACGGAGTAATCAACCAGTTTATCTGGCAAGTTTGGCGATGTCTGGTCAACTCACTGGTGAGATTGAGTACGATCCAGAGGATTTCTTATCTCTTTTGGCGTTTCCGCCACCGTCTTATCGGGCACCAACGCTAGAAGAATGGCAGAAGCTGTTGGTGAGGGGCAATTTAGCCGGCTCCCGCGATCGCATTCCGACTCCTCTTAACCAAACCAATACTGATATCGTTTATGGTCGCGTGGCAGGTGTCGCTCAAGGTTCCGAATGGCGTGCAGAAGTGGTTGATCGCCCCGGTGCAAGAGAACTTAGCATTCCCAAGCAAGGGCAAGCGTTTTCTTATCCCCTAAGTACCATCAATATGGTTACATTAGGCACCGGACAAGTTCAGAGCGCTCCTATGCTGGCACGCTACCCGGATACCGCTTATCGCGCTCATGGCAACTATGGGATTCTTTATAGTTTGACTTTGCCACTGCTCAACAACACTCTCGAACCTCAGACGGTAACGCTGGCGATCCAGACGCCAATTAAACGAGAAAATCAACGAAATGAACTACACTTTCTCGAACCTCCGGATCAGCAAGTCTTTTTCCGGGGAACGGTGCAATTGAGCTATAAGGACGAGAAGGGTGTTCCCCGAACTCAGTACGTTCATTTGGCACAGCGGCGCGGTGAGCAGGGTAAACCTTTGGTAACGCTGAATATGCCACCAGGCGATCGCCGTTTGGTTAAGGTCGATTTTCTCTATCCTCCCGACTCTCTGCCACCCCAGGCGTTAACGGTGAGGACAATGGAGCGATCGCCTTTGTAGGGGATGCCTCTACTGGTTGGGAGAGTACAAACAGTTTAATAAAGAGTAATGCCCAGAAACTCGATAAGGAGCGTACCATGACATTACTAAACCACTTAAGATTGATGGCTAAATACAATCAGTGGATGAATCAATCTTTATAT
>CADCTM010000212.1 GCA_902805485.1 uncultured Coleofasciculus sp.
ACAAATTTGTCATTAATATTTTATTTGGGTCTTGATGATTTGCTCAGAAACACCTGTAATCCTAGCTACTTGAGGAATCGAGAACTTTCCTAAGACAAGTCTAACAATTAACTCTTGAGTTTTCTGAGAAATGACTTGTTGGGAGTTCTGCATTAACCTTCTCCGCAATTTCAATAAACGGCGTAAACCCGCTTAAGGGTTTGGATATTTATAGGTTAACGTCAGCTTTATAAGTAGTCTATGCGGTAGCGTACAATAACGGCTAAAAGCCTGAAAGGCAATCAATAAAGCCTTTTTCAAGTAAGAGTCAAGTTGTTGCCGTTGCAACTGGGAGCAAACAAATCGTGACGCTCGCTACTCTTGTTTGCTGATCTTTGTATGCCCCATTACACGCAGATTTAACAATTAGTTGTCTCTGGCGAATGATGCTCCAATCTAGCCGCTTTCTTATTGTATAAGCTATATTAATCCATTGTGGTTGTGGTTAAGTGTAGGGCTATCGCCTTAAAAAAATAACAATCCCCATATTAATCCGCTTCCTTCTTCTGTTAGCAACAGGAGAGCTTTATTCAACTCAAAAACTGACTTTGAACTGTCTTACCCGTTCCCACAATCTTCATCTAAAATTCCTCTTGCGACAAGAGTCTTCACCGATGTCGTGAGCTGTCTGTTTTAAACAAGGCTAGCTTAAGAAGGCTTTTAAATTTGTGTCTGAAAAATCCGTTAATCTTGGTAACAAGCTTCTGGCGGCTCTGCCAAAAGCAGAATATGAACGTCTTCTTCCTCACTTAGAACCGATCGCTCTGCCCTTTAAGAAAATTCTCTTCCTACCCAACGAACCCATCGAGTACGTCTACTTTATCTACACTGGCGCAGCTTCTATGCTAATGACCCTAGAAGGCGGCGGAGTAATTGAAGTGGCGACAGTTGGCAACGAAGGAATGCTCGGTACGCCTGTATTGCTGGGAGGCAATCAACTGCCCGTTGAAACTATTATCCAAATTCCTGGCGAGGGTGTGCGGATGAAGGCGGAGGTTTTCAAACGGGTAGTTATTCCCGGTAGCGTAACTCATAACCTGCTCATGCGCTACATCCAAGCACTAATGAACCAGGCAATGCAAACAGCGGCTTGCAACCGACTGCACTCGGTAGAAGAGCGATGCAGCCGTTGGTTGCTAATGACACGCGATCGCGTAGAGTCAGATGAGTTTCCTCTTACTCAGGAGTTCCTTTCCGATATGTTGGGGGTGCGTCGTGCCACTGTCAGCGTCGCTGCCAGTGTTCTTCAGAAGGCAGGGCTAATCAGTTACCATCGCGGCATGATGAAAATTATTGACCGTCAAGGCTTAGAATCTGCCTCTTGTGAATGTTATCGGGTTCTCAACCAAGAATACAAGCGCTTACTAGAGTCACCCTTCAGAGTACGTTAGGGGACAGACAAACTCTCGTCTGATTTATACATTGGAGTCTGCTTAAACCATATCAATAGAGTGAATCGTCCACTCAAGGCATGACCACTCGAAAACTCTGTGCTTAATGTCTAAAGCCTGCCGTCACCCAATTAGAAATCAACTGCTGTCCGCTATCCCTAAAGAAGAATACGATCGCCTTCTGCCTCACCTAGAGACGATCAATCTCACCTCTAAAAAAATTATCTACACGCCCATCGAACCGATTAAATATGTCTATTTTCCTAACAGTGGCATCATTTCCCTTGTCAACCTGACAGAAGACGGCGGCACAGTAGAAGCAGCAACGGTGGGCAATGAAGGAATGGCTGGCATTCCCATATTACTAGGAGCGGATCAAACCATTGGTCAAGCAATTGTGCAGATTCCTGGAGATGCGCTGCGGATGAAGGCGGCTGTCTTCAAGCGTGAAGTCACTCTAGGAAGTCCCCTGCACAACTTGCTGCTACACTATACCCTTGCTTTAATTAATCTCATTTCTCAATCCGTTGCCTGCAACCGTCGCCACTCGATTGAAGAGCGATGCTGCCGTTGGTTGCTGATGTGCCAAGACAGAGTGCAGGCAAACGAGTTTCCTCTGACTCAGGAGTTCCTTTCCGATATGCTGGGGGTGCGTCGTTCTAGTGTAAGTGTGGTTGCTGCCATTCTGCAAAAGGCAGGGTTAATCTGTTATAGGCGGGGCAAAATGACGATTCTTGACCGTAAAGGCTTAGAATCTGTCTCTTGTGAATGTTACCGGATCGTCAAGGAGGAGTTTGAGCGCTTGCTGAGTTGAGGAGATCCGGAGATCCCCCCTAGCCTCGCGGGGAAAATAAATTCAAAGTCCTCCTTTTTAAGGGCTAGCGAAGGTGTTAAGGCAGCGGGACGAAGTTCGGAGATTTAGGGGGATCTTCCGGGTTGGTTGCCCACTGCCTGTGAAGCCAAAAAGTTGAGGACAGCAGTTTAATCGCAGACCTTGAAAAAAGCGATCGCTAACGGTGGTAAAGTTAGATTCACCGAGTAAGGCTGATTATGTTGAGCAACCGGTTCAGCGATCGCACCGCCAAAGTTACCAACACCACTGCCACTGTAGTCCACCGCATCACTGTTGAGTAACTCTTTCCAAAACCCACCTGTCGGTACGCCAACCCGGTAGTTATAGCGAGGCATGGGTGTAAAGTTGCAAACCACTAGCACTACTTCCTCACCCGATTTACCCTTGCGGATTAAACTCACAACACTTTGCTCCGAGTCGTTGCAATCAATCCACTCAAACCCCTGGGAGTCACAGTCTAGCTGGTGAAGAGCCGGTTGAGTGCGATAAATTTGATTTAAGTCAGTTACCCATTTTTGGATACCCGCATGGGCAGGATTGTTCAAAAGATGCCAATCTAAACTGCGGTCATGACTCCATTCTTGCCACTGACCAAACTCTCCACCCATAAACAAGACTTTCTTCGCTGCCTGAACATACATATAGCCAAAAAGCAAGCGCAAGTTGGCAAATTTTTGCCAGTCATCTCCTGGCATTTTCCCAATCAGTGAAGCTTTTCCGTGAACCACTTCATCATGAGAAAGAGGCAAGACAAAGTTCTCATGAAAAGCGTAGAGCATCCGGAAGGTAAGTTGATTTTGGTGATGCCTCCGGTAGAGGGGATCGCGGGACATATAGCTGAGGGTATCATTCATCCAACCCATGTCCCATTTCAAGCCAAACCCTAAACCGCCTTGGGAAACGGGGCGAGTGACATTCGGCCAAGATGTGGACTCTTCAGCGATCGTTTGGACACCAGGGAAATGCTGGTAAACTGCTTGATTAAAACGTTGAAGAAAAGTGATCGCTTCCTTATTTTCTCGCCCTCCGTGTTGATTAGGAATCCATTCTCCTTCTTTGCGCGAGTAATCTAAATACAGCATTGATGCCACCGCATCCACTCGCAAGCCATCAATATGACACTTCTCTAACCAGAAGAAGGCACTACTAATTAGGAAACTGCGGACTTCATGGCGACCGTAGTTAAAGATACTACTTTGCCAGTCAGGATGAAAGCCTTGACGCGGGTCAGCGTGTTCATAGAGGTGTGTGCCATCAAAAAAGTTCAACCCATGTTCATCTGTGGGGAAATGAGACGGCACCCAATCTAAAATTACACCAATCTCTTGTTGATGTAGGTAGTCCACCAGATACATAAAGTCTTGGGGAGTCCCGTAACGACTAGTTGGGGCAAAATAACCTGTCGTTTGGTAGCCCCACGAGCCGTAAAATGGATGCTCAGTAATCGGCATCAGTTCAATGTGGGTAAATCCCAAATTCTTGACGTATTCGGCTAATTTAACGGCAAGTTCCCGATAAGTAAGGAAGCGATTTCC
>CADCTM010000213.1 GCA_902805485.1 uncultured Coleofasciculus sp.
ACACTTTCGACGCCTAGAGTTTTTTGAAAAAGTGTTTTTTCGCCATAATTTTAGTATTAATTACTGAGGAACTTTCATCCGTGGAGAGCAATTCATGCGTCCAGCAAAAACCCTTCAACAATTACAGGCGCAATCGATAACACCAGAAAACTTCCGGCGCTACGGACAATTAATTTCTGCATCTTTAGATGGCAAAACTTACGATGTAGAAGATGCTCAGTTAAATCTCCAAAATGGAATTCCCCGCTTTTACATCATGCGACTTCTTCACAAAGGCCGCCACTTTCATACAATCACGCGCCATGTTCAATGCACTCAATGTTTAGGTTCCCTAGAAGGAAAAGACTGGTTCCTTGCCGTTGCCCCTCCTAATAATGATAGTGAGGAACCGGCAATAGAAGAAATTGCTGCTTTCCGGATTCCGGGGAATTGCTTTATTAAACTAGAAGTGGGAACTTGGCACGCGGGTCCTTATTTTGATCATGAATTTGTGGATTTCTACAATTTAGAATTGAAAGATACAAATGTTGTTGACCATTTCACTCATAATTTCCGGGAAAGTCATCAGCTAGGATTTGAGATTATCTAACCAATATTGGATGTTATCTTAAATGGAAAAAAAGCTAAATTCCGGTGAATATGTAGAGCAAATGAGCCAAGTCCTTGACTTACCAATCGACCCAGAATACTATCCGGGTGTTGTGAAAAACTTTGCCACAATTTGCGCGATCGCAAAACTCGTTACAGAATTCCCCCTCCCCGCCGAAATCGAAGCCGCGCCCGTATTTGAGCCATGATTGACTTACAACAAGCGGATGCTATTGCCACTGCCACCGCCATCAAAAATCGTGAAATTAGCGCCAAAACCGTTGTCAGCGCCGCATTAGAACGAATTGCCACACAAGATCAGAAGTTCAATAGTTTCACAAAGGTAACATCCGATACAGCAATAACCGCAGCAGAATGCATCGATAAAAGCCTGTCCCAAGGAGAAAACCCCGGTATCCTTGCAGGCGTCCCCTTTGCCGTTAAAAACTTATTCGATATCGCCGGAATCACCACCCTTGCCGGCTCAAAAATCAACGCCGAAAATTCCCCAGCAATCAAAGATGCTACCGCCGTCGCCCGACTCAAACAAGCCGGCGCCATCCTCGTCGGCGCACTAAATATGGATGAGTACGCCTATGGTTTCGTTACCGAAAATAGCCATTATGGTTCGACTCGCAACCCCCACGATACCACCCGCAGCGCTGGTGGTTCCAGTGGCGGTTCTTCAGCAGCAGTGGCAGCCGGCTTCGTCCCCATCACATTAGGTTCCGATACTAACGGCTCAATTCGCGTACCCGCTGCTTTGTGCGGAATTTTTGGCTTAAAACCGACCTACGGGCGCTTGTCACGGGCAGGTGTTAGCTTATTTTGTAGTAGCTTTGACCATATTGGCAGTTTTGCTCGTTCTGTGCGCGATATTGCCGCAACTTTTGATATCCTGCAAGGACAAGATTTAACTGATCCAGTTTGCACAACTCGTCCTAGCGAACTGTGTTTACCGCAACTCAACCAAGGCATTGAAAAGTTGCGAATTGCCGTTGCTGATGGTTATTTTGCTCAAGGTGCAGAACCGGAAGCTTTGGAAGCTGTTGCTAAAATTGCTCGGGCTTTAAATGTTAGCGATACAGTAACATTACCCGAATCCAATCGCGCTAGGGCAGCAGCATATATTATTACCGCATCCGAGGGCGCTAATTTACATTTTGGCAATTTGCGATCGCGTCCGCAAGATTTTGACCCCGCAACACGCGATCGCTTTTTAGCAGGTACAATGATGCCCGCAACTTGGTACATCCAGGCGCAACGCTTCCGGCAATGGTATCGCCAGCAGGTTCAAGAAATCTTTCAAAATGTAGACATTATTCTCGCCCCTACTACCCCTTGTGTTGCCCCACCTTTAGGCGTCGAAAAGATGTTAATTGCGGGAGAAGAAGTACTAGTTCGTCCTAATTTGGGACTATTTACTCAACCGTTGTCCTTTATTGGTTTACCCGTTTTATCCGTTCCAATTCAACGCCCTAATGCCCTACCTTTAGGTGTGCAAATTATCGCCGCCCCGTATAATGAAGCGCTAATTTTACGAGTGGCGGCGGTGTTGGAGTCTCAAGGAATTGTATCTGTCCTTGTGCCTTCTGGAGGACTGGGAAATGGGAACTAATCAAGCCTTATGTTTTAAGGGAAAAACAAGTATTAATATCAGAATGGACTTTACAATCAGCTCTCAACATGGGACTATATTATAATAGAAATATATTCGTATTTTTTATTTTTGCAAATACTCGATTATTAAGTAAACCCTATAAAATATAATAACATTAAAAAGCCGCATCAACAATCAAAAAATTTCAATTTGTAGCCCCCTTTAACCCATTGCATAAATCCGAATTTTTTAATTTGATTATTAATAGTTTCACAGCCTAATCTATGAAAACTTACGACTGGATTGTAGTTGGTGGGGGCATTACAGGTGCAGCCCTTTCCTATGAATTGCGTCAAAAAGGCTTCAGTGTGCTGCTGTTGGAGCAAGATGCCAAATTACAAGGAGCAACCCGTTATAGCTATGGAGGTCTAGCTTACTGGTCAGGCACATCAGACACAACGCGGACGCTTTGCAAAGAAGGCAAAGAACGTTACCAGGTTTTATCCCAAGAATTAGAGGCAGAAATTCAGTTTCGGGAAATCGATTTATTGCTAACCATTAGCGCCCAGGATGACCCGGAACAAGTCGCCGCAACCTACGCAAACTTTGCCACTCCTCCCCAACGATTGAGCAGAGAAGAGGCTTGCCAACTCGAACCCCTGTTGAACAAAAATGCAATTTCTGGCGCTCTCACCGTCCGTCACGGTCAAATTCAGCCCGAAAAAGCAAATCAAGCTTACCTCCAAGCCTTCCGCCGTACTGGGGGTGAAATTCAAATCGCTCAAGTCGTCGAACTTCTGCGAGTTGACAACACCATCTCCGGCGTGAAGACACAACAAGAAACTTATCACGCTCCCCATACCGTCATCTGTGCCGGGGGACTCAGCCGCGCCTTGCTCAAAGCCGCAGGCATTCCTGTGCGTATATATTTCACCCGTGCCGAACTCATCGACATCCCCCCCGGTGATATCCAGTTGCACACCCTAGTTATGCCCGCAATTACCCAACGCTTTGAACTCGAAGCCAAAGTTAGCACAGCAGAAATAGAGCCGTTATGGGATGAACCAGGTAATGAGCCACTGCCACCGATTTTAGACCCTGGAGCCGTGCAGTTTCTTGATGGTACGATTAGAATCGGTCAGCTTAGTCGTGTTCTCACCGACCCCAATGCTCCCATTACGGCAAAGGAAAGCGAAGCCGCGATTCGTTCCCAAGTAGGAAACGTTTTACCAGCATTAGAGAACCTACCCGGAACCTGGCATCATTGCCGAGTTGCCTTCAACAGCAACCGTCTTGGGGTTATTGGCGCACTCAGTGGTGTGGAGGGCGCTTATATTTTCTCCGGCTTTACCAACCCTTTGGTATTCGTGCCACCGCTGGCTGTGCGTTTCGCGCGTTGGGCAACTGGGCAAGATGATGAAATTATCGCTCAGATCAGCCCTGGTGAGTAGAAGTTGCGGGGCTACGCAGTTAAATTTACCCCCCTTATCAAGGCGGGAGTAGGAGGAAAAGTTTTTATTGTTCGGTGTTGAGGAAAGCCAGATTAAAAGTCTTGTTCCCCCTTGATAAGGGAGGCTAGGGGGATCTTAATTTGAATCTTACAAGATGTCTAATGAAAGCCTGCTTG
>CADCTM010000214.1 GCA_902805485.1 uncultured Coleofasciculus sp.
AATCAGGCAACTTAGGACATTACTGCTAAAAATAATCTCAATAAGCAATCATTTTTTTTGAGGTTTATCAGCGCAAAAGCGATTAATTAGCGATTTTTCCCGCATTTTATGACTAAACTTAATGCCAGAGACGTCAAGAATGAATTAGGTCGCGTCTGTGGTAGTAGATAATCGATCAGAAGTTCGTAAAGTATTAATAATTACTCTGCTACTTAATATATTTGTGATGGGATTAAAGGCAGTTGTAGGATTTTGGACAGGTTCACTCAGCCTGCAAGCCGATGCATTGCATAGTGTGACCGATAGTGCCAATAATGTTTTAGGCTTAATTGCCAGTCGGTTTTCTTTGCCTCATCCCGATCGCGATCATCCCTATGGACATCAAAAATTTGAAGCTTTAGGAGCATTGGGGATCGCCGCTTTTTTAGGGATCGCTTGTGCGTGAAATCTTCCAAGGAGCAATCGAGCGGATTTTTAGCCCTCCTCGTCCCGTTATTATTTCTGCTCCAGAACTATGGTTGCTGCTGATTGTTTTAGGGATCAATATTTTTGTTACCTATTATGAGCGGAGTGTGGGGAAGCGAGTTGGTAGCTCAATTTTAATCGCGGACGCTCAACATACCATGAGCGATGTTTGGGTCACAATCACTGTCTTAGCGGGGTTAATTGCCGTCTGGCAGGGAAGTGCCTTACATTTGCCGCAACTTCAGTGGCTTGATGTGATTCTCTCATTTCCCGTCGCTCTGTTGGTATTCCGCAGCGGTTGGAATGTTTTGAAAGACAATTTACCCTGGTTGGTGGATGAAATGGCGATCGCACCAGAAGCAATTCAAGAAGTCGCCATGCAAGTTCCCGACGTAATCAACTGCCATGATATTGCCTCTCGCGGTCTTTTGGGGCGTCAAGTTTTCATTGAAATGCATATGATTGTAGCTGCCAAAGATGTGGAAACAGCTCACCAAATTACTGAGGATGTGGAAAATCTTTTAGAAGAACGCTTTAATCCTGTTCGCGTTTTGATTCACGTCGAACCCCCCGCTTACCAATCTAACAACGTGAGTTTTGAAGCAGAAAATTCCCAGACAAACTCATAGTTTTCCACAGACCTTCCCACTTTTCCACAGAATTTGGTGAGTTTTCCACAAAGATAAAGAAAAGATAATCAGAGCAATGGCTATTCTTAACCGATCTAGGTAGATAACTGTTCAGTCAACTCATCATCCTTCGCTTGGGATGCTGCCAAAATCTCTTTATCCCGCTTGCGTTTTTTGGCGTAAAGATGAATTGTTACTGCCATAACAAAAACCATTCCAATCATTCCCCAAGCGGTAATATCTGTTGGAAGATTATTTTTGAACACCGCGAGTAAGACAATTGCAACAAGCAGAAGCGTTGGCGCTTCATTGAGTGCGCGAAATTGTTGACCACTCCAATTACACTGCCCTGTTGCCAATCGCCGCATAATTCGCCCACAGTAAAAATGATAAACCAGCAAAGCCGCAACAAAAGCCAGTTTGATTTGTAACCAACCATCTTTCAGGACTTCCGGTTCAGTCGTCAATAGACCAATTGCCATAACGACTGTCACCACCATTCCCGGCGTTGTAATGATGTTATAGAGACGCTTCTCCATAATTTCATACTGATTTTTGAGAATTGTTTGAGCGGGTTCGGGTTCTTGTGCCGCTTCGGCGTGATAAACGAAAAGACGCACCATGTAGAACAACCCAGCAAACCAAACGACCACACCAATTAAGTGAAAGGCTTTAAACCAGTAATAAGCCATGAAATTATTTCCTCAAATCCTCTGCGACACTGCCACTACAATTATTTACCATCGGTCAGCGCTGACCTCAAGCGATCAACAATAAACATCACCATTAACCAGGCTAATGGACTTATCCTCTTTTTAAGCAAGGAACAAGAACGAACATTGCATATTCTGTGGAACTACTTCTCAAAGTCCTCATTTGGCGATAAGTTTACAATGCGCCCTCCGGAGACTTGAGATGACCGCCCCTAACGATGTCTTACTATTAAAAGCCGCCCAACGTGGCGACTTCACCCAACTAAAAATTCTTCTGGAAACGGGGTGTAATGTTGATGCCACAGACCGCAATGGTACTACGGCGTTGATGTTCGCTGCCCAACAGGGGTATACCGAAATTGTGCGACGACTTTTAGAGGCGGGGGCAAATATTAACTTGCCAAGACGACTTTATGGTTTAACAGCCTTAATGTTAGCCACTGCCGCCGGACACATTGACGTTGTGCAAACCCTAATAGTAGGGGGGGCTGATGTCAATGCCAAAAATGATGATGGCAGCACAGCCCTAATGGTTGCAGCGCACAAAGGTCATCTTAAGGTCATCGAAATCTTGCTGGATGCAGGCGTCCAGGTCAATATCAAAGATAAAGATGACGATACTGCCCTCAGCTTGGCAATTCAGAAGGGTGATAGTGATGTGGTGAAAGCCTTGCTAGCTGCGGGTGCTGATGCGGAAGAGGCTTTAAACCTAGCCGCCAGTGAAGGTCACGTCCAGACGGTACAACTTTTGCTACAAGGAGTGAGTGCAGACAGTCCTAATCCCGACGGCAGAACAGCTTTAATGCAAGCGGCAGAACTTGGATATTTGTCAGTTGTACAGGAGTTATTAGCCGTTGCAGAGGTAAATTGGCAAGATGAAGAGGGAGAAACGGCTTTAACTTTGGCATCTGACCAAGGCTATTGTTCAGTTGTCCAAGCTTTGTTAACGGCGGGGGCTGATGTCAATGCAATCAATTCTACAGGCGGGACGGCACTGATGGCGGCTGCGGCTGGGGGACACGCGGATGTAGTCACGGCTTTACTGGACGCCGATGCTGACATTAATGCCCAGGACAAGGACGGGGAAAGGGCATTGCATTTTGCTGCTGTGGAAGGTCATCTCGGTGTCGTTCAAGTGCTTCTCGAACGGGGGGCTAATGTCCACGCGAGAAATCAGCTTGGTGATACAGCGTTGATGCTGGCAACATTGCACGGTTATACAGAGATTGTCTGGGCAATGCTGCAAAAAGGGGCTGACTTAAATGCCGAAAATCTGGGCGAAACGCCTTTAACTCTCGCCACTACGGGCTGTTTTACAGAGACGGTTAAGGTTTTGTTGGAGGCGGGTGCGGATGCCAATACAACGATGCCTGACGGGAAAACAATTTTAATGAAAGCGGCTGACAGAGGTGATACTGAACTCATGGGATGCCTATTAGAGGCGGGTGCGGCGGTGAATATTTTGGATAGTAATGGCGCAACAGCGTTAATGTGGGCAGCCCATCGAGGCTATACCGATGCAGTGCAAGTTTTACTGGATGCTGGTGTAGAGGTGAATGTGAAAAATCGGGGTGGCTATACAGCGTTGATGATTGCACAATTTAATAGTTATCCTCAAGTCGTGCAATTACTGAAGGCGGCTGGGGCTGAGGAATAAGCGGCTTAATTTACTCTTTGATGTATCATTATTATTAGAGACTGACGATTACAAATTAGAAAAATTTTTCTAATTAAATAGAGTTTTATGACCTTATCTACTAAGTCTTATCAACCATAATTCTCCTGATTATGGCGGGGAATTGGGGCGTCCGGTGGGATATTTTTTTGGACAAGTGATAAAACTCCTCCGCAAGTTTCACCCTTCCTTTTACCCTCAGCATCATCGTCAAGTCCCAAAAGGTGATTGAATATTACGATGTTCATGGAAGGGGAAATCCAAGTTTGTGGTTGTTATCTGCGGACACAATTATTCTTTTACTGTTAATGTTAGCTTGGGGAATATCCC
>CADCTM010000215.1 GCA_902805485.1 uncultured Coleofasciculus sp.
CGGCAAGCGCGTGCGTTGGTACGCCTTAGGAGTAGGTTTGACCGACTTTATTTTGATGTGCTACGTCTTTTGGAAGCATTATGACCCAGGCAGCGCAACGTTTCAACTCACGGAGAAATATACCTGGATTCCTCAGCTAGGTTTAAGCTGGGCGGTTTCGGTCGATGGAATTTCGATGCCCTTAGTGCTTCTGGCAGGACTCGTAACCACACTCTCAATTTTTGCAGCGTGGCAAGTCGATCTCAAGCCTCGCCTGTTCTACTTCCTGATGTTAGTGCTGTATTCGGCACAGATTGGGGTGTTCGTCGCCCAAGACTTGCTGCTACTGTTCATTATGTGGGAAGTGGAACTGATTCCCGTCTACCTCCTAGTCTCGATTTGGGGTGGTCAGAAGCGTCAGTACGCCGCCATGAAGTTCTTACTATATACAGCGGCAGCTTCGATCTTTATCTTAGTAGCTGGGTTGGCAATGGCGCTCTACGGCGGCGGTACTCCAAGCTTTGATATGGTCGAACTCGGACTGAAAAATTACCCGCTTGGTTTAGAACTGTTGCTGTATGCGGGTTTGTTAGTTGCCTTTGGCGTCAAGCTGGCTGTTTTCCCATTACATACATGGCTACCGGATGCTCACGGTGAGGCATCTTCTCCGGTTTCGATGGTTCTGGCGGGTGTCTTGCTGAAGATGGGCGGATATGGACTAATTCGCCTCAATTTAGGACTTCTGCCTGATGCCCATGTTTACTTTGCGCCTGTTTTAGCAATACTGGGCGTTGTCAATATTATCTACGGCGCTTTTAACTCTTTTGCTCAGTCCAACATGAAGCGTCGCCTCGCTTATTCGTCGGTTTCTCATATGGGATTTGTCCTATTGGGGATTGCTTCTTTTTCCGACTTGGGAATTAATGGCGCGATGTTGCAGATGATTTCCCACGGTTTAATTGCTTCGGTGTTGTTCTTCCTGGCAGGTGTAACATATGACCGCACCCATACGATGTCAATGAAGGAAATGGGTAATATTGGTCAGGCGATGCCGAAAGTATTTGCCCTGTTTACTATTAGTGCGATGGCATCATTGGCGCTGCCGGGGATGAGTGGTTTTATTAGCGAACTCTCGGTGTTTGTAGGTGTGACAACAACGGATATTTACAGCTCAACTTTCCGCACGGTGACGGTGTTTCTCGCCTCGGTTGGTGTGATTCTAACGCCGATTTATTTGCTCTCAATGCTGCGACAGGTATTTTACAATCCTGGTACAGTGGCGATGTGTGATATTGCACCGACGTGTGATGTTATGGATGCCGAATTGCCATATCAGGGAGGTCAGGAAGCGGTTTGTTTTGGGACGAATTGCGTCTTGCCGACGGAGGCAGAATTTAGCGATGCTAGACCGCGTGAAGTGTTTATTGCTGCCTGCTTTTTGGTGCTGATTATTGGGATTGGTATATACCCCAAAATGGCGATGGGAATGTATGACGTGAAGACTGTGGCGGTGAATGCTCAGGTGCGTCAAGCTTATACTCAAATTGCAGAAGCAAATCCAAAGATTTACGGGTCGGGATTATTGGTTCCTCAAGTTGCTAAGTCGGAAGTTGTGCCGGTGTTGGGAATTGTGAAGTAGGTTGATTTTTGCTCTTGAAACAAGGCGATAACCCTTACGAGATGATATGCGATCGCTTTTCCGAAAAGGGCGATCGCTTTTTTATGACTGGCAAAATCTGTTTGCGGGAAATTCAACTAATAATAAAGTATTAAACCGCAACGGCGGCATAACTACTAATTATGCCGCGCAATACTCACGCAATTGCCATTACTGCTCAATCACTACATCAGGTAGACGGCTCCACTCATTCCACGATCCATCATAATTTCGTACGTTGGGATAACCGAGTAAATACCTTAAAACAAACCAGATAGAGCCAGATCGTCCACCAATGGCGCAGTAAGGAAACACCATCTTGTCAGCCGTAATACCCTGACTGCTGTAAAGGGTATGTAACTCAAGAGCTGGCTTAAAAGTTCCATCTTCATTCAGCGCGAGAGTATGTTCAAGATGCACAGCACCCGGAATATGTCCCCCGCGTTCCTTCCCTTCTGGTGGTTTCATCATAAATACTTCGCCACGATATTCTTGAGGGGTGCGGACATCCAGCAACACACAATCCGTTCGCTCAAAAGAGGCTTGAACCTCTGCGGTGCAAACCCGCAAATTGGGATCAGGAGATTTTGCCTGGTACCCAGTGGGTACAAAGTTTGACAATTCTGATGCCAGTGGACGACCTTCCGCTACCCATTTTTGATGCCCACCGTTGAGAACATACACTTTTTCATGTCCAAACAGTTTCAACACCCAGAAGATCCAGGCTCCTGTATCAGGATAACTGCCATAGGCAATCACAGTCGTTTCAGGGGAAATTCCTGAGCGCGAAAGCAATTTTTCGATGGCAGTTGGCTCAAGATTCATGCCGAAATTGGGCATGAGCAGATCCGCAAAGATATTCCAGAAAACTGCACCGGGAATGTGAGCATCTTTGTAAGGTTCTGGACTCATATCAACTTCCACTACACGCACAGTCGGATCATTGAGATGATCCATCAGCCATTGCGTATCGACCAAAACTTCAGGGTGAGCATATTGGGACATGGTTTTCTCCTGTCATTTGCACGTTTAGCTAAGATTAGGAGAGGCAGATTGACTTCGCATAGTCCTCGATCGAGTACACTTTTCTCCATCTCGACCATGACAAGTTCCTTGCAGCTTTTATTTGAAGCACTCAACCAGGTCAAGGATGAACAAGATCTGCGATCGCGAATCGTGCCGAAAATCGGTGAGTTTTTTGCAGCGAAGCGACGGGGAGTTTTTTTCTTCGACCAACTGCCGTTCGTAGATAGTAATCTTCAGAAAACACTACAACTTGGGCTATCAGTTGAACATAATCCTGTCGTGCGTTATTTAGTAGAGCGCCATGCTCCTGTCCACGAAGCATTAGTGGCATCCCCCAAGGTTTGGAATATAATTTGTCCTCGCCCCGATCATTGGCACGTCATGGCGGGACCGATTGTAAGCTGCGGTCAATTAGTGGGTGTCGTGGGTTGCACTCGCGAACAATCAATGCCTGCCTTTGACGAACAAAATCTAGCTGATTTGAGTGCGGTCTGTTTGCACTTGTCGGTTTGGGCGGCGACAGTAAGAGCGCAACACCAACCTTTCAAAACTGATCGCCTAACACCTCGTGAATTGCAAATTGCCGAGTTGGTTGCTTTGGGAAGAACTAACGCAGAAATTGGGAACGAACTTTGGATTACTGAGAATTCTGTGAAGCAAGCTCTGAAGCGAATGTTCCGTAAGCTTGAGGTTTCGTCTCGTGCAGAGATGGTTGCACAGCTTTCCTCTCCAAAATACCATTCGCCAAGCGTAACGCTGTCTCCATCCAACTTGGTGCTGAACACCCACCAATAACTTTTCGCTTACGCCCTCACCGACTAACCAGCGGCATAACGGTAGCTGAAAGCATATCTTTTAGTGTTCAAAATTAAGTGAGTCTGCTAAATATCAAATTCTGAAATCAACGAATTTATGAGTACAATACAGTCTCTTGTAGGGGCTTAGATATCGTGCCTTTACTATGTAGTCCATGCTTGCAGAAAGTTTATGAACCGAGTATTTCGTGTGGTCATTCTTGTTTTACTTATATTAGGTTGCATTACCTCTGTTCTAGTTCAGTCACCGCAATCAGCTTTAACTATGCCAACCTCGGTGCTAGAATCTCCGCGTCGCTCAGGAGATATTGCTCAGACAACTAGTTTTG
>CADCTM010000216.1 GCA_902805485.1 uncultured Coleofasciculus sp.
GCAAAAACGCCACTTTCGTTGCCCCAGGATATCGTGCAACAACATGAGCCACTGCGACTACTTCCGGCATTACTTTAACAGGAAATCATTGCAGTTTAATAACCCAACGTTCCCAGTTTTGACAACAAATTAAACGATCGCTTTATTTGGGCTAACCCAGTTTTTTGCAGCCGTAAGCTTAATCGATAACCTTACTAGCCGACTAGTTTAAGGCGACCAGTTTGAAGCTCGTCAAAGACACGATTAATCTGATTGCGTTCTTCGTCGGTGACTTTATAGTCAGAAAGAAACGTAGTAACCAACTGTAGATGCTCCAGACGGCTTAATTGACCTATATTAAGAATTCGCTCGACGAATTGCTTAATCGTTAGATTTGATTGACCCTGACTATTTCCTGCCATTAGCTGTTAGTCGCGCAATAAGGTTTTACCTATTCGGCAATTCTTAACTAAAATCATCAACTGGAGATCAGTGAAATCTCACCTTAAGCCGTGAGTAGAGCTATGGTTAAAAAATTAGGTGTGACCCAACGAGAATTGCTGTGTATCCATAGTATTCAGTTTTCGGTCGCATTCGTTGAAGACGTGGAACTCATTTAAACAAAGGAGACAAAAATGCAGGTAAGCCTGCTTCCAGCACTTTCTGACAACTATATCTTCTTGCTGCATGACTCTGAGCAAAACATTGCCGCTGTTGTCGATCCAGCAGAGGCGCAACCTGTGCTGCGGCGTCTAGAAGCACTTGGCGCCCAATTAGTAACCATTTTTAATACTCACCATCACATGGATCATGTAGGTGGAAACCAGCAGTTGATCCAACGATTTCCCGGAGTTCAGGTGTATGGAGGCGCCCAAGATCGGGGTAGAATTCCGGGGCAACAGGTATTTTTACAAGAAGGCGACAAGGTTGAATTTGCCGGGAGAGTAGGTGAAGTATTTTTCGTTCCCGGACACACAAAAGGTCATATTGCCTACTATTTTCCCCCCACAACCTACGGCCAAACCGGCGAGTTATTCTGCGGCGATACCTTATTTGCAGGTGGTTGCGGTAGACTTTTTGAGGGGACACCCACGCAGATGCTGAACTCATTAACTAAACTACGAGCTTTACCAGATCACACACGAGTTTGGTGCGCCCATGAATACACCCAAAAAAATTTGCAATTTGCCCTAACAGTAGACGGCGAAAACCGAGACTTACAAACTCGCTATGCTGAGGTTCAGGATGTCCGCCGCCGCAAACAAGCAACTGTGCCATCCTTCCTCGGCGTCGAAAAGCGTACCAATCCCTTTTTACGTTGGGAGGAGCCGGCATTACAAGCGGCAGTTAAATCTCAAGAACCCATACAGACATTTTCGCGGCTGCGGGGGATGAAGGATCAATTTTAAGTGAATGAAGCGATTGGTTGCGATCGCATCAAGAATTTTCGTACTATGAAGTGTTCTAGAAAATCATTACCCCTCCAAGCAGTCCGTACCCGCAATCAAGACTATGGCAAAACGTGTGCAGTTAGTTTTAAATCAAGATGTTAGCAAGCTCGGAAAAAGTGGCGACCTGGTAGAAGTCGCTCCTGGCTATGCTCGTAATTATCTCCTTCCCAAAAAACTTGGGGTAAACGCTACTCCAGGCATCCTCAAGCAAGTTGAACGGCGCAAAGAAAAAGAACGAATCCGCTTGTTAGAAGAAAAGCAGCAAGCCGAAAGCCGCAAAACCGCACTGGAAACCATTGGGCGCTTTGTGATCCGTAAGCAAGTCGGTGAAGATGAGGCAATCTTTGGTACTGTAACAGCCCCAGAAGTGGCAGAAGCGATTCAACTGGCGACTAACCAAGAAGTAGACCGTCGGGGGATTACTGTACCGGATATCGGCAAACTGGGCTTCTACAAGGCAGAAATTAAGCTACATCCGGAGGTGACAGCAATTATTGAGATTCAGGTTGCTTCAAATTAGTACAGTCTCAAACTGAATAGCCTCGTTAGTTATCTTAAGCGAGGGGTTGAGCGGTTCATTGCAGTCACTCAACCTCTTTTTTCATTAAGCTGGATTTATCCCTGCCAGTTATCACCTTGGCTATGGCTCAAGAACTAAATTTTTCTATATTTAGCAACTCCCTGCCTCCGCAAAACGTTGATGCCGAGGAATCAATTCTCGGAGGAATTTTGCTCGACCCAGATGCGATTGGTCGGGTAGCTGACATTTTAACGCCGGAAGCCTTTTATATTAACGCCCATAAAGAAATCTACAAAGGGGCACTCCTGCTTCATACCCAAAGCAAGCCAACAGATTTGATGAGCGTTGCCACGTGGCTTTCTGACCACGAATTATTAGAGAAAATCGGGGGCACAGGCAAGTTAGCCCAGCTAGTCGATCGCACCGTGTCAGCCGTCAATATCGACCGTTATGCCACGTTGGTGGTGGAAAAGTACCTGCGCCGCCAGCTAATCCAGGCAGGTAATGAGATCGTACAACTGGGTTACGATACATCCTTGGAGTTAGAAAGCGTCTTTGACAAGTCGGAACAAAAAATCTTCGGTCTGACCCAAAAGCGCCCTCAGCAAGGTCTCACAGCTATTTCGGAGACGTTAATCCAGACGTTTCAGGAGATAGAAACCCGCCATCAGGATGTCGCCTTACCGGGTCTTCCTTCTAATTTCTACGATTTGGACGCCATAACGGGCGGTTTTCAGCGCTCTGATTTGATTGTGATTGCCGGTCGGCCGTCGATGGGAAAAACCAGTTTCGCGATGGCGATTGCTCGGAATATCGCCGAAAAAATGCCTGTGGCGATTTTTAGCCTGGAAATGTCCAGAGAGCAACTGGTGCAGCGGATGCTCGCGAGTGAGGCGGGAATTGAAAGTAACTATCTCAGGACGGGGCGAATTAGTCAAAATCAGTGGGAACCGTTGAGCCATGCCCTGGGCACGTTATCGGAGTTACCGATTTATATTGACGATACGGCGAACCAGTCGGTGATGCAAATGCGATCGCAAGCGCGGCGTCTTCAAGCCGAACAAGGTAGCCAGTTGGGATTAATTTTGATCGATTACTTGCAATTAATGGAGGGAAGTGGTAGCGAAAACCGCGTACAAGAAATCTCGCGAATTACTCGAAGTCTCAAAGGTTTAGCCCGCGAACTCGGTGTTCCTGTGATTGCCCTTTCCCAGCTCAGTCGCGGCGTCGAAGCTCGTACCAACAAACGACCGATGATGTCTGATTTGCGTGAAAGCGGTTCAATCGAGCAGGATTCGGATTTAATTATTATGCTTTACCGGGATGAATATTATTCGCCAGATACGCCCGATCGCGGAATTGCCGAAATTATTGTTACAAAACACCGCAACGGACCAACTGGCGTTGTGAAGTTAATCTTTGACCCGCAATTTACTCGTTTCCGCAACCTTGCCTCTCCCAATCGATAGAGTCACCCGATTGAGAGAGGTGAGATGGGTTTTAGCTAATTTTGAGCAGTTCCACATCAAACAGCAGCGTTGCGTTGGGAGGAATTACTCCACCGGCGCCACGGGCACCATAACCCAAGTCGGCGGGGATAATTAGCTGACGACGACCACCAACTTTCATCGTGCTGAGTCCCTCGTCCCAACCTTTAATCACCTGTCCAACACCGAGTTTGAAGGAAAAGGGGCTATTGCGATCGCGTGAACTATCGAACTTCGTCCCATCTTCCAAAGTCCCCGTGTAGTGAACCACAACGGTCTGACCTTTTTGAGGCGTCGCTCCAGTTCCTTCTTTAATTTCGTTGTACTTCAAACCAGAGGGTGTGGTCACGGTATCCGTACCCGTGCTCTGGTCGCTTTCTGAACCTGTATTCATTGCAATAAGATTTGTATCGTTAACAACTGGGTTATTACCTGTTGGTTGTGCGACTACAGCGGGTTGAGTTTTAGTTAGCTCATCCGCAAGCGCAGAATTGTTGGCAGGAGTAAGTTGAGCCACAACCAACAGCAACCCACAAGCCACTATAACCCCTAAGCTGATTAGAATTTCTCTCAAAATTTATCCTCCGATTCAAGTTTTCTTAGCGCCAGAGCTTGTTTTCCATATCCCGCACCTGACGTTCCAGGCGGTCGATCCGGCCTCGCAATTCATCCATTTCGGCTTGGCGAGGGACGCCCAAATCTTGCAGCATATTCCGCATTTGCCGCTCCATCTGCGCTTCCAAATTACCTTGCTCTGACTTAAGCTGCTGCATCATATCATCGACAAACCCCTTGGCTTGCTCAGGGTTAATTTTGCCATCTTTTACCCATTCATCACTAACTTCTCGCAGTTTCTCGGCAACAATTGACGTTGTGCCAACCCCAACCATCAATAACTGCTTGATCCAGTTGTTATTATCCATGTTTTTTCCCCATCACTCGGCGCTTAATTGGGCAGATAAATGTAGACCGTTCCCAAGAGTGTTCCGAACCTGATATTATTTCCAGCCTACAATTCTATTGTGTGATATCTTCACAACACCTGCTTTAAACTCAGGCTAGATAGATCGTGACACAATAGATAAGTCTCCCTTTTGGGGTATCTCCTTGTTTAAAGCAGCAATTAGTCAAGATGGTAATTGAGTGGCTAAAAGTCCGAGTCTCGCCCGAACTCCGGGAAAAATTCATTCAAAAAGATGCAGAAATCTGGACAGCAATGCTTTCGGAGTATCCCGGATTTTTAAGCAAGGAAGTTTGGATTAATCCGGAAATACCTACAGAAGTTGTCTTGATGATTCGTTGGGAAACCCTTGAACAGTGGAAAGCGGTGCCGACCGAGCGACTTGCCGAAATAGAAGGGCGTTTCACTCAGGAGTTGGGTGAGCAACAGGAAATTATTGAGGCGGCGCAGTATCAAGTCCGAAAGTTTCCCTTAACCTGAAGCTAAAATCAGGCGACTGTTGTCATACCCTCCAAGCATCTACAGGAGGCTTACAAGATTATGAGAGCAACTAGCCATGCCCACTTGTCCCCGATGTCATCAACCAATTAGTAGTAAAGCGATCGCTTGCCCTCATTGTAAAACGGTTCTCAAAGCCTATGGTCATCCGGGTATTACCTTGCACCGGGCGACGGGAGAGACACCGTTGTGCGATAGCTGCACCTACCACGCGGATGATACTTGTACCTTTCCCCAACGCCCCTATGCTCAGGAATGTACCCTTTACCATGACATTACCAAACCACTAGTAGACCGATCGCTTCCTGCCAACCGTCCCCCCTTTCTGCAATCCCTAAAGCTTTGGTGTCAGCGTAACCCCGGTTTGCTCGGTTTCCTCGGAATAGGCGTTGTCAGTGTCCTGCTTGCCCTCATTTCTACATCCAAATAGATCTAGGGCAGACTTGCCGCCGCTGAAGTGGTTTCTGTTGTCGGTTTCGGATCTCCTAATTGAGTTCTCTCAACCGCTATTTTTTTTTCGACAAATACATCCAAATCAAACCAGAAGGTTGTGCCAATCCCGACTTCACTGACCAAGAAGACTCGACTGCGATGTTTCTCCATAATGTTTCGGACAATTGAAAGACCTAAACCCGTGCCTTCAAGGGTGTGTACGCGATTTTCGACGCGGAAAAATCGGTCAAATATTGCCTCTTGGTCTTCGGCATCAATGCCAATTCCGGTATCAGAAATTTCAATCCGCACGCTTCCGGTTTCGGTGTGATGATTGGGAGGGGAATCTAGCAAATAGGCACGAATCGTTACTCTTCCACCAGGTTCAGTGAATTTCAGAGAGTTCCCAACCAAATTCGTTAGGACTTGCAGCAACAGATCGTAGTGACCAAAGACGGATGGTAAGTTGGGTTCAATTTCCTGAACCAGTTCAATGCCTTTGTCACGGGCGTTGAGTTGGTAGGTTCGCAGTGTCTGCTCGACGGGTTGAGCAATATCTACGGGTTCAAGGTGATAAATCCGACAAGATTCTAATTTCGATAAATCCAGGACATCGTTAACCAAACGGGTAAGTCTGTCAGTTTCGTGGTTAGCGGTTTCGAGAAACTCCTTACGCTCGGTTTCAGTGAGGTCTTCACCGTATTCGTGGAGGGTTTCGATAAAAGATTTGATATTAAATAACGGCGTCCTTAGTTCGTGAGAGACATTGCTGATGAAATTACTTTTTGCCTCGTTAAGCTCTGCTTCGCGGGTAATATCCTGCACCGTCATCGCAATCCCCTTGATCTCACGATACGGGTCGCGAACTCTAGTCAGGAGAATGCGAACTGTGCGAGGTGCGGGTTCAGTCAGACTAATCCGGAACTCTTCGCCGTCGCGCTCTCGCTCCGCAGAAGTTTCTCCGGCGACGATTTGATACAACGGTCGCGTTAGTTCCATCGTCACCGAAGACGGCAGATGATGCAGGACATTTTCGCCAACAATGTCAGAACCCTCCCAGCCAAAAATGCGCCTCGCCGTTGGGTTGACCAAAATCACCTGAAAATTGGTATCAATCAGTACAGCACCGTCGGCAATGGTGGAAACCAGGGTTTCTAGTTTGGCTTTTTCCGCTGTCAGCTCTTCAATATTTTGCTCTTCATAGCGCTCTAAGCGCTCTGCCATCTCGTTAAAGCTATAAATCAGTTCTCCCAGTTCGCCACCCAAAGGCAGGTCAATGCGCTGCTTAAAATTACCTGTGGCAATATTTTTGACACCCCTAAGCAATTCCTGTATGGGCTTCGTAATCATGAGAGCGTTAAATACTGCCCCTAAAATCACCATCACCCAGATCGAGATAAAAACAGCGATCGTTACATCTCGTGTCAAATTTGAGGAAGCAACAACGGTCGGATTTGGGTTAATGCCGATCGCTAACACACCCAAATACTTGCCATCGTGCATCAGGGGCACAAACACATCCGTCACTTCCCCCTCCGGCATCATATGCTGCCGCACCATCGGCAACTCGGAGTTTTTGGCGTAATCTTCTGGTAACTTAATCCGGCGCTCAATTGTTAGGGAATTCTGCACTTGAGATTCTGAGAAGGGAATCCCAAAGAAGATTTGACCCTCTTCGTCAGCGTAGATCATATAGCGGACGCTGGACGTGCTGCTATAGAAGCGATTGGAAAAGCGAGCCACTTCTGTCAAATTGTCTTCCGCAATTTGAGGGGCAACATTGGCAGCTAGCAACAAACCCAGGTCGCGACCAAAGCGAGTATCGTTGATTCTAGCGTCCTGTTGAATTGTGTTCACCGCCCAGAAGGTCAAGCCACTCATGATTAAGGAGACGGCTAATGTCGCCGCCGCCATCAGTCGGGTTTGGAGTGTAAACTCCGACCACCAATGTGCAATAACTTCTCGAATGGTTTTAAACAAAGCCAAACTCGTCGGTTTACGAACGTCTTCCTTTAAAAACTCTAAGAGTTCTCTAAGAAGTCCAGGATTTTGTCAATTTCAAGCGCCTCGAAATCGAAGCCTTTCCTAATTTTGACACTCTTACGGGAAGAGAGCTTGAGGATTGTTAGTTCACTCTTGCTAACTAACTTTTTTCAGCTTGTATTGCGCCTTGGAAGCTAGGGCGTCCCAGGCGCATTCACCGAAATCTAGTAGTCCTTCTCTCTTAATAATATATGCGCTCTGTTAGAAGCTCCGGTTTTGTCGAGATAAATCAGAAGAGTGTTAACTGCCAAGAAGAGCGGTAATGCTCAGGCTTCCGGGGAAGCCGCCTTTAATCTAGGGAGGATGTCGTGCTTACGACCCGATGACCGATATCTTTCCGATAGTACATTCCCTCAAACTGGATGCAATCCATCGCCGCATAGGCAGTGGCGATCGCTTCTTCAAACGTCTCCCCGGTTGCCGTAACATTGAGTACGCGCCCCCCATTGGTTACGAGCTGTTGCTGCTTCAGTTGAGTCCCTGCACAGAAAACCTTAGCTCCCAGTTCCTCAGCTTGCTCGATCCCCGTAATCACCTGACCTTTTTGGTAAGTCCCCGGATATCCTTGAGCCGCCGCGACGACACAAACAGCGACTCCCGGCTTCCAGGCAATTTCTGGCAGTTGCTCCAGGCGCTTTTGACTACAAGCCAAGAGCAACTCTTCCAGGGGAGTTTCTAGCAACGGTAAAATCGCTTGAGTTTCTGGATCACCAAAGCGACAATTAAATTCCAAAACCGTTGGTCCTTGGGGGGTAATCATCAATCCGGCGTAGAGAATGCCGCGATAGTCAATTCCTCGTTGTCGTAAGGCATTAACCGTCGGCTTTAAGATTTCTTTTTCGATGCGTTCCATCAATGCCGGGGTGACGAGCGGAGCTGGGGCATAAGCGCCCATCCCACCTGTATTTTCTCCCGTATCTCCTTCCCCAATCCGTTTGTGGTCTTGTGCCGGGAGCAGAGGGCGAACGCTTACGCCATCCGTCAGCGCCAAAATCGAAACTTCTTGTCCCGTCACGCACTCTTCGATTACTACGGTACTAAAACCATTATGAAAGAGTGTTTCAACAGCAGTTTTTGCTTCTTCGAGGGTTGCTGCCACCGTAACGCCCTTGCCTGCTGCCAAGCCATCAGCTTTCACCACAATCGGAGCAACAGCCGTCTCAAGATAAGCGATCGCTGCGCTGAGGTTCGTAAAAACCTCAAAACCGGGTGTTGGAATACCCGCCGACTGCATCAAAGTCTTTGCCCAGCACTTACTTGCTTCAATTTGTGAACCTTCTTTTGAGGGGCCAAAAACTGTCAAGCCTTCATGTTGGAGATAGTCTGTAATTCCCAAAGAAAGCGGAAGTTCGGGTCCCACAATCACCAAAGAAACATTCTGCACCAATGCAAATCGGGCAATTCCTTCAAAATCATCTACTCGTAAGGGTAGATTCTGGCAGCCCTTTGTCGTTGCTGTGCCGCCATTACCAGGAATACAAATTACCTGCCGAATACGTTCTCGTTGCAGCAGCTTCCAAGCCAGGGCGTGTTCGCGTCCCCCATTGCCAACTACCAAAACCTTCACGTTAGCCTCGCGCTCCAGAAAAATTGAACTTTTCGATATATCACTGCCAAATTGTAGTCAGGAGGGTTGTCTTGACGCTCACAAAAGCCTAAGCCTACTAGCGTTCCCTAGGAAAGACAATGGTTAGCTCCTTGCGATTGCTCTTTGGGGTTGCCTGCCCCTCGTCTATTTTCATGGACGAATTTACTCCGCAGGGTGCGTAACTCTAAAGTTTTGCGCTTATGAGTCAAGCAAATGTCCTACATTATGCCATGCGATCTGCGATCTGAACTTCTGGCGCAAGCGATGACCTTTAACAATTGGGCTGGCACAATCGAGTCTTAAAATCTTAGCAAGAACTTTGCCTTCTTCAGCTCGGCTTCTGTTGCCCTTAAACCAGAAACAGCTTGCTTTTTGTTCCTTAGAACCGCTACATCCTAAACGCTAACCGCTTTTTGTTGCTGATAAAGTTCTTTAAATTGACGCTGTTGTTGATTGTGATCGACAATTGGAGCGGGATAGCCGCAAGCATGGCGCTCTAGTTCAGGAATTTTGCCTGTTATTAAATATTCCGTATCAACCGATCGCAATTCTGGCAGCCATTCTCGGATATATTCGCCTTCGGGATCAAATTTTTTTGCCTGACTGGCGGGGTTAAAAATTCTTATGGGTTTGGGGTCCATACCACTCGAAGCACTCCACTGCCAACCGCCGTTATTAGCTGAAAGGTCCCAATCATAAAGGTTTTGCATGAAGTATTTTTCGCCCATCTGGGGACTAATCAGCAAGTCTTTGGTGAGGAAATTGGCAACGATCATCCGGCAACGGTTGTGCATCCAGCCAATTTCCTTCATTTGTCGCATGGCGGCATCGACAATCGGATAGCCGGTTTTCCCCTCACACCAAGCTTGAAAGTATTCGGGATTGTTGTTGTAGGGGAAGTTTTTTAGGGTTTCTCGGAAGGCGCCTTCGGCTAATTCTGGGAAGTTATACATGGCGTGTTGATAAAACTCCCGCCACGCCAGTTCTTGTTGCCAGGCTCGGATGCTAGCTTGGGTTTCATCGCTACGGCTGTTTTCTGTGGCAGTAAGGGTTGCCGCCCATACGGTACGGACGCCAATTACGCCAAATTTCAAGGCTGCACTAAGTTGGGAAGTACCATGAACCCCTGGGAAGTTACGCTGTTCCTGGTAGTCATCAATGGCGGATGAACAAAATTCTTCGAGTTTTTCTTGTGCTGCCGCTTCTCCTGGGGCTGTAACCAGGTCATTGTCCCAAATAAATCCTAAATCTTTGGCTGTCGGTAGGGCAATCGCTCCTAGTTTTTGCGCTGTTTCCTGTTCTTGTTGTGTCAGTCCCTCTGCTTCTTTGAGGGCTTCTACTGGCAAGGCTTTCGGTTTACTGCTCCAGTTGCGCCAGAAGGGAGTGTAGACGGTGTAGGGCGTATTAGAACCCGTACGGATTTCTTCTGGGGGGTGGAGAAGTTGATCCCAGTTGTTTTCGACGGCGATCGCTTTTTCTTTGAGGGCGAGCATCACGGTGCGATCGCGTTCTTTAGAATACGGCTCGACATCCCAATTCCAAAAAACGGCATTGGCGTTGATAGCACTCGCTAGGGCGGGGATGGCTTGAGTCGGATTGCTGTACAGAATCAACAACTGGCTACCTGCTTGGGCATAGCGCTCTTGGAGTGACTGCAAACTGCCGATCATGTAAGTCACGCGTGCTGGGGCTACGTCGTCCCGTTCCAGAATCAGCGGGTCAAGACAAAAAACTCCTACCACTTTTTTACTTTTTTGTCTAGCGGCAGCGAGTCCAATATTATCGGTGGTGCGTAAGTCGCGACGATGCCAGAACAGAATTAGATCGGACATTCAATTCTTTAGGTTTGAGAGAATAAACTGTTTCTGTCAGCAGAGAAGGGGCGACTCATGAGTCGCCCCTTCTTGTGCCGAGTGGTATCTTTCAGATGAAAGGTATTCGGGCAATTTTTACTTTATTTCAAGAAGGGACGTGCTAGAAAAAAGCTAGAAATCGATTTCGCATCGATGGCTTCCCCATCAAGAATTGCTTCTTCTAACTCTTTTGGGGTCATTAAAACATTTTCCATATCTTCATCGGCATCTTGCTTGGGGGGTGCTTTTAGCTTCTCCAAATCTTGTGCGAGAAAAGCATAGATGAATTCATCAGAATAACCCGGAGCGATCGCAAATTCTCCTAATTTTTGCCATTTGTTGGCACTGTAGCCAATTTCTTCTTCAATTTCGCGTTTAATAGTTTCTTCGGGGTCTTCATGAGGTTCGACTGTGCCGGCGGGAAATTCCAAAAGACGACCCTGAACCGCAAAGCGATATTGCCGGACTAAGACTAGTTTACCGTCGGGTGTGACAGGGACAGCCAGGGCGCCGCCTGGATGACGGATGCATTCCCAATCTCCCTCGGACTTGTTAGGCAGACGCAGATTACTGACTTCAAAATTAAATTTACGACCTTGGTAAACCAGGCGTTGTTTGAGTAATTGGGGGGGTTCGCGACCTGTTGCCATAGGGAAATTAGAACGTTAGTGGGTTCAAACGAATGAACTGTTACAGTCTACAGACTCCAGAACAGTTTACCGTTTGTACAAGTTGTTCGATCGCTTTTCCGGAAACGGGTTCTACCCAATTTGGTGCAATTTCCGCTAAAGGCACTAAGACAAACGCCCTCTCGCTCATGCGAGGATGGGGAATCTGGAGCCTTGGACTTTCTAAAATTAAATCATCAAAAAGCAATAAATCTAGGTCGAGGGTTCTCGGTCCATTTCGTTCTTTGCGGACTCGACCAAATTTCTCTTCAATTCCTAATAAGATTTCTAACAATTCTAGAGGATTAAGCTGGACTTTTAGTAAAGCACAGCCATTTAGGTAATCAGGTTGTGGCGGTCCAACGGGTGCGGTTTGATACCAACTCGAAGATGCTTGGAGAGTGATGCCGGGAGTATCAGCGAGGATTGTCAATGCAGCGTTGAGTATTTTCAGCGAGTCACCAAGATTACTACCAAGAGCGATCGCACTTGATATACTTTTTGCTACGGGATTTTGGGCAGGGGAAACCTGCGAACCTTCTACAGATTTCATGTTGAGGGGAGGATAACGACGCAGGTTGCCTGACACGAAAGTGGTACTAGTTTAGAGGTAAAATGACGCGAAGATGCTAGATGTCATTATCCTCATGTATTTGCCCACTTAGTGAATAATCTTGTAACTGACAATCACCGCGTCGTAGTCTCCAGGCTTTTTTGTAAAAGCCTTGAGCTAAGTTGAGTAATAAGCTGAATGTTCAGGCTATTTGATGTTCTTAACCTTAACTTTTGGCTCCCAAAAATTGCTGCTTGAGAGACTTAACTTCTTCAGATAGTTCTTGGCGGTTGCTAGCGCGGAGTAAGTAGCGGTAAATAAACCAACCTGTGTACACGAAACCGATTAACTCAAAGGTCGGTGCGACTAAAGGAATATCATTGATCGCATCCAGGATCGCAAGGGTCAATTTTACAGCGATCAAGGCGCCAAAGATCAAACCAAGAGCCCCTAGAAGCCCTTTATTTTCTCCAAAAAAGCGTCCAATATAGCTAGGCAGATTTTGGAAGAAGGCAGAGAATTGCTCTCCGTACTTCTGCCATTCCAGGTTAGTTGATGAGGATTCAGTAGATATTTTTTGAGGAGGTAATAGTTTCGTTTCCATGGTATTAACTTCTGCTTCTACTTCTCTCTCGCGGGTTTCTGGCTCTTCTGTGTAGTTGGTGTTGACTATTTCAGGATTCATCTCAATTTCTGGTAATGACAACTTAAAACTTGTTGTTAAGTAATGTCCCGAATATATTGCAGAAGATTTACACTTTTGAAAAAAGGAAAAAAGATTCTTCTACACTTGAGACAGAATAAACAGCAAACCTTATTACTTTAAGTTTCAATCCGTTAGAGGAAAAATTCATGCATCTAAAGACCTATTTTGCGACATCCAAAGCTGTAGCTTAGGAAGTAAACGGGTAAAAAGTGGTGAGAGGAACCCAGACTCTGAGTCTCCCCGGCTTAGTTTGGCTTACTTGCGGCATCGCCACAACTCGAGCGAAATGCTGCGCCCAACCTGGTTAAACTTAAGATTCAGGGCAATTGCTAGCAAATGTATGCAAGTAGAAAAAACACCACTTGTCTGGCTGAGTGCGCCTGTGGCTTCTGCGTACTCTTTAATGTTTAGCCCAGACGGTCAAAGTTTGATAACGGGTGGGACATTCAGGACGATTTGGGTATGGGAATTTCAGACAGCCTTACAAAAGTGCTTGCTTAGAGGTCATTCTGACTGGGTTTACTCGGTTGCCGTTAGTCTTGATGGCCAGACACTAGTTAGTGGGAGTTTGGACAAGACAATTAAGGTATGGAACCTCAAAAGTGGGCAGGAAATTCGTACCTTGAAAGGGCATTTGGATACTGTTTGTTCGGTTGTGATTAGTCCTGATGGGCAAAGAATAGTTAGTGGGAGTAAAGACGGCACTGTTAAAGTGTGGAATTTGCAAACGGGGCAGGAAATTTGTACTCTCCATGATTGCTTGGATTGGGTTTATTCGGTTGCGATTAGTCCTGATAATCAAACAATTGTTAGTGGTTGTGCTGATGGAACAATTCAAGTTGAGAAAAAGGGCAAACTTTTTGGTCATTCAAGCAGCGTCACATCGGTGGCAATTAGCCCCGATGGACAGAAAATCGTGAGTGGCAGTATTGATGAAACGATTAAAGTTTGGGATTTGAATACAGGGCAAGAATTACGCACAATAAATGGTCATTTGCAAGGTGTGAGCGCTGTGACTATTAGCCCAGATGGCAAGCG
>CADCTM010000217.1 GCA_902805485.1 uncultured Coleofasciculus sp.
CCGATACCCACGGCTTAAACTTGTTACGGCGTTTATAACTTAGAGCAACTCAAAAACGCGATCGCCTTTGCTTGAGTTAATACCGTCTACTTACATCTCAAAGAATTGAAAACCTTAGCGGCATTCCCTTCGGCATTCTTACCACTGGCGGTTAAAACAACTAAACGTTGATTATTTCCCAGGGTAACGCGCATACTGTACTTGATTGCAGGTACGGCAGTCCCTTGGTTTGTCAAAGTTTGTTGTCCTGCTTGAATGGTTACGGGAACAGTAACACCACAGAATAGCTTGTTTTCTAGGCGAGACGATGTGGATTGAAATCCGCTATCTGATTGATAGGAGAAGGACAAGCCGAGAAATGAGAATGCCGGATTAAAGTCTTGGATTGAATTATTGTCAGTGGTTTCTCGATCAATTGGTGTTTTAGCAACAATAAGTTCGACCTCTGGGGGAGAATTAACCGCAGACTGAGAGTTGCTCGTCACGCCGTTGAATGAACGAGTACTCGTAACTACAGCCATTTTTGCACCGCCAATGTTGAGGCTAAATGCTCCTTGGGAACCACCAGGAATTTGATAGTCTATGAGGCTATAGGCGATCGCTTCCGCTCGTTGTGGTGCAAAAGCATTCCTGATGATTTTAAAACCCAACCCCGTTAGTGCCACGATCACGAGCAGCACACCGCCGGATGCGATCGCTATTCCTTCCCACACACTGACAGGATATTGAGTTAGTGGTTGGTTAGTTTCTGTCATAAGGTTTATCGCAAATTTTCTCTTTTGGTGTGATACCTAAAAGTGTACGGGCGGGTTTTGGATTACACCTGTGTTTAACCAAATCTTTGCTCTCCAAAACCAGCACTTACTGTTTGTCTATCCCGTATTTAAACCAAATCGTTGCTCTCCAAAACCAGCACTTACTGTTTGTCTATACGAACTGAGTTAAAAACTGCTGTAATTACTCTTGAACATTAGACATTGATTAGACGGGGCAAGCGATTAGCTTAAATCAACACCCAAAAAGCGATCCAGAAATCGAGTCCGCCAGACAAAACGCAAAATCAAACACCATTCTAGTGCCACTAAACCAATAAACAAGTAACTATTCACACTCAGTTGAGACAACTCAAAAAACCGACGTAGCGGTGGTATTGCCACAATCGTGATATAAACTCCCAACAAAATTAAGCAAGTAATTGTATATCGCCAGTCACCACTGAGCGGTTCCCCTCCAACCCAAGCAGTAGTCGGAGGCTTGAGAAATGGAATCAATAGCAGTTCGCACATCACTAAAATTGCCACTAAGGCAGTGCGGGGAACGGCGTAATTAACCTGAGCAATGTCTAAACCGGGAGGCAAATCCAGCACGGCAACGAGCAGGTAGAGCAGGTAAACTAAGAGGGAAACCAGAGTCAGCGTCAGCGTTGCCGGCACGACGAAATGCAGTAGAGAGCGCACTAAACTGGACTGAAGCTTTGCCCCCGGTTTTGCCCAGATCGGAAGAAACATCGTTGGCAGACCAACGCCAATCAGCGAGATAAAGGCACTCTGTTTATTTTCCAAGGGGAAACTGTCGGTGACAATTGCTGTGGCAAAAATTAACAAGGTAACGCAAGCTGTTCTGACCATAAACAGCTTCATCAAATCTAAGATTCCATTGCGGATGCGCTGCCCCTCGGAAAAGGTATGAGGTAGCGCCCCAAACGAATCCTTGAGTAATACAATATCAGCGACGGCTCGCGTGGCTTTGCTGCCACTTTCCATTGCGATCGCTAAATTTGCCTGTTTGAGCGACAGCACATCATTAACGCCATCGCCGATCATGGCAACGTAATGACCTTGTTGGCGCAGACTCTGAACGAGTTTTGCCTTTTGCTCTGGTGTAATCCGACCAAAAATTGTACTGTTCTCGGCGGTTTGAGCAAACTGTGCTTGATCCATGTGATCTAATTCTTGCCCAGACACGACTTTCAGCTCAGTCCCAAAACCTGCCTGTTTTGCCAGTGCCGCTACCGTTTGGGGGTTGTCGCCGGAGATCACTTTAATTGCTATTCCCGCCTTGGCAAAGCCAGCTAGCGTTTCCTTGGCTTCTGGGCGCAGTTGGTCGCTGAACCTCAAAATGCCTAAAAGCGTAAGATTTGGGGGTAACTGGGGCGATTGGGCGGCATCATATAAAGCGCCTATATCCTGACTGTAGGCAAATAATACTACTCGTAACCCTTGCTCAGTACCGGCATTGATGTAGTCAGTAATTTGGGCGGACAAAGGCAGGTCATTAGCAAGGGTTTCTGGTGCGCCTAGGATGTAAACCCCTGTGGGCAAAGGATGTAGCGGATGGGGGGTTGGTAGATTTGGGTGGGTAAGGGTGTCTTCTATTTCTGCTTCAAATGCGAGGGCGCTCCATTTTCGGGCGGAGGAGAAGGGGATTTGGATTTTGAGAGGGCGTACCTGTCCTTTGCACACGGAAGCGATCGCTTCGTTTGTTTTGTTTCCGGCTGTTGTACTGGCGGCATAGTCGCCTAATCGGTTTTCCAATTGTGCTTTGGTGATGCCGACGGGGTAAATATCCTGCAATTGAATTTGGTTACTGGTAAGGGTGCCGGTTTTGTCTAGGCAGAGAATATCGACATTACTCAATGACTCTACGGCGTTTGCCTGCTGGACTAAAACATCCTGTCCGACCATCCGCACGGCGCCGAGTCCATAGGCGAGAGTGATCGCTAAAAGCAGTCCGGCAGGGACTAATCCGGCAATAACGGCGGCGCGTTGCACGATATCAGTAAATGAGTGGTCTTTGCTCAGAAAACTAATGCCGACTAAAATCCACAAAAAGCAGGCGATGAGCATAAACACCCGGATCACGAGATTAATCTCTTTTTGGATTGGGGTGAGAACTTGGCGAAAGGTGCGGGCACCTGTCATTAGTTTGTATGCCACTGTTTCGGTTCCGACTTTTTGCGCTTCATAGCAGGCTGTGCCACTGACACAAAAGCTCCCAGAATAAACCAGTTCTCCAGCAAGCTTGGGAATTAGGTCAGATTCTCCGGTGAGAAGGGATTCATCGATCTCCATACGACCGTCTCCTACTACCTGCCCGTCTACGACAATTTGATCGCCGGGTCGAGTTACCAGGATATCTCCCAGTACAATCCCACTGGGGTCAATGTGGGACTCTTTGCCGGCACGGATAACAGTAGCGGTGGGTCGATTAAGGAGGGCGATTTCGTCTAATTTTTGCTTTGCCCAGATCTCTTGGTAGATATTGATGATTACGCCACCGAAGATCACAACCATCACGAGAATGGCATCGCCAACTCGCCCTAAAAGAAGCATCACGACGCCGATGGCAAAGAACACACCGTTGACAAAGGTGAAAAGGTTCTCTTTAAAAATCTGACCATAGGAACGACTGGTTTCTAGCTTAACGTTGTTACCTTGTCCAGCCGCTTGGCGATCGCTAACCTCAAGCTCGGTCAGACCTTGCAAACTCGTATTGTGGTTGGTATTTTCCTCATTGTTCATGAGTTTATTATCCTGTCACCTATTTGCCAAGATACATTTTTCTGGTCTGGAATTATGTTTGTTTGTGGTTTTAACCCCGAAAAGAGCGTGAGCAGATTGAAGCCTGCTCAATCAGTCTTACATCTTGCAGGGCTACTTGCGATTACAGATCAGCCCGTGAAGCTAGTCGGTAAACTTACCAAAGCCCCGTACGGCGGGTGAAAGGGAGTAATACTAATTTTCATGCCCCAATTTTCTTGCTCTCTAAGACACTTGTCAGGATGGAACTAGCGGCTTACAGTTTC
>CADCTM010000218.1 GCA_902805485.1 uncultured Coleofasciculus sp.
TTTAAGTAATAAATAGTCGCAATAAGTGACTAGGGCACCGACGACAAATCGAGTGCATCGATTCAGTGTGAGGAAACCGGATTGAAACTACAGCCCTTACTTCCTAGCCTGTTATTCACAGGTGCAGTTGCTGTATTGGTAGGGATGCCTGCCAACGCAGATGTCGTAAAAGTGACAGGTGTGCGGCTCAACCCAACCGCCGATGGTCTAGAGGTGATTTTAGAGACAGCTTCACGAGCATCACCCCAAGTCAACACCTCCAGTGAGAACCAGACCTTGTTGATTGACTTGAGCAATGCTCAGTTGAACTTAACAGGGAGTCAGGAGTTTCGCTCCGAAAACCCAGTTCAGGGCATCACTTCTGTAACAGTAACTTCCCTGTCTGCTAACAGCATCCGAGTGACAGTGACAGGCTCTCAATCCTTACCAAAAGCACAACTCATTCCGAGTCCTCAGGGACTGGTACTCAGCTTGAGCGCTCCTTCTGTTACGGCTGAGGCAACACCCACTCCAGAAACGCCCCCAACCCAGCCTGATGGACAGACACAGCCTTCTGCTGGGAGTACGATAGGGGCTAAACCTGAGGTATCTACCGAAACTCCGCAGGTTCAGGAGGAGATTGAAATCGTTGTTACGGGTGAGCAAGAGCCAGAAGCAGGGTATCGAGTACCAAACGCGACATCGGCAACAAGGACAGACACTTCAATCCGCGACATTCCCCAGTCAATTCAAGTTGTACCCCAACAGGTACTTGAAGATCGGCAAGTTCAGAGAGTCGAAGAAGCGCTCGAAAATGTGTCAGGGGTGCAACAGACCCTTTCATCCCTCAATATAGCTACAGGGTTTCTCATCCGAGGCTTTGAGACGAACAATATTTATAGAGACGGTCTGAGAGACCCCACCAATTCTCTATCAGGAGCTGAACTTGCAAATGTCGATCGCATAGAAGTTCTCAAAGGACCAGCTTCCGTTCTCTACGGACAAGGTGAACTCGGCGGCTTGGTCAATTTAGTGACTAAACAGCCGCTAGCAGAGCCTTTTTACTCCGTGCAAGGAACAGTTGGTAATTTCAACTTGTATGGGGGTGCAATAGATCTTACAGGACCCCTCAATGATAGTAAGACACTGCTCTATCGCTTGAATGCCTCAGCTCAGAGATCAGACACCTTTATCGACTTTAGTGAAATCGAGCGCTACCAAATTGCACCCGTTCTAACCTGGCGGATTGGTGAGAGGACTACGCTTACCTTTGAAGGTGATTATCAAAATAGGCGGTATCCCGAAGTACCGGGTCTACCAGCAGTCGGCACTGTACTGTCCAATCCCCTTGGTGAATTGCCGCGCACTCGCTTTCTTGGCGATCCAGACTTTAACTATCGCGAGATTGAGTCACTTCGGGTTGGTTATCGATTCGAGCATCGCTTTAGCGAAAATTGGGCAGTTCGTAACAGTTTCAAAGCCGCGCTCCAAAGCTTAGACTCGAAGTTTGCCTTTCCTATCGGTCTACAGGATGATAACCGCACGTTCGATCAACTGTATGCAGCAACCAATAAACCCGATGATCGAGATGTTTATGCTTTTGATACCAGCGTCGTCGGAAAATTCCAGACTGGTAGCATTCAACACCAAGTCGTGTTTGGGGTTAACTTTGACAGGTACACGGTTTCCCGTAATATATTTCTGGCTGAACTCGATCCCATTGATATCTTCAATCCAGTTTATGGACGAACGCCAGGTGATATCGTCCGGAGAATTATTACCAAAGATCGCTCCGAATCTCTCGGATTCTATGTTCAAGATCAAATCTCACTGTTGGAGAACCTCAAATTAGTTCTAGGTGGACGGTTTGATGTGGTGAATCAAGAGCAAGAAAACTTGGTTTCCTCAACCATTAGCGAACAACAAGACGAGGCATTTAGTCCGCGAGTCGGCATTGTCTATCAACCGATTCAACCTGTCTCGCTTTACGCCAGTTTCAGCCGCTCATTTAACCCAGCTACACCAGGTACTATTCTCCCAAGTGGAGCAGCCGCAGAACCAGAGCGAGGGACTCAATACGAAGTGGGTATTAAAACAGAATTCTTTGAGGGAAAGCTTTCCTCAACCCTAGCGTTTTATGATCTGACGCGAGCAAACGTACTGACACCCGATCCCAACGATCCTTTTGCTTCAGTTCAGACGGGAGAACAACGCAGTCGAGGGTTTGAGCTAGACGTAGCAGGTGAAATCTTGCCCGGATGGAGGGTAACTGCCTCCTACGCCTACAACGATACCAAAATTACTCAAGACAACGAATATGACATAGGCAATAGGCTGATTAACGTACCTCAAAATAGTGCCAGTTTGTGGACGACCTATGAAGTTCAAAAGGGTGGCTTAAAGGGGTTGGGCTTTGGTGTGGGATTGCGCTATGTCGGAGAACGCCAGGGAGATTTAGACAACTCCTTTGAGTTACCCAGTTATCTCCGCACCGATGCCGCCATCTACTACAAAAGGAATAATTTCCGAGCGGCTCTTAACGTCAGTAACCTGTTTGATACAGAGTATTTTGAAGCCGCCCAATACGGAAGGGCTGGTATTTTTCCCGGCGCACCATTGACATTAATAGGAACGATTGGGTTGGAATTCTAAATACTGATGCTGCTATTAATTAGCCAGAAAATAACGAGAAAGCTGCGCTCAATTTCAAGGACGTTTTCAACGTGGATTA
Organism: uncultured Coleofasciculus sp.; assembly: GCA_902805485.1. GTDB lineage: Bacteria > Cyanobacteriota > Cyanobacteriia > Cyanobacteriales > Coleofasciculaceae > CADCTM01. Next base: position 2,711 of record CADCTM010000218.1, read on the forward strand.
TTTGGAGAATTCTTAGTGCAAATTTTCGCATCTTGGCATCTTTTTGGGTGAGTCGCACTGTCAAGCTGTTGATGCTGGGGATGTTCGCCACTCTTTTAATTTTTGCATGCAACAGCAATACTCTTGACCGCACAACGAGTGGTGATGCTGCTAACTCAAAGTTGTCTTTTGGCTCAGCTAACTGTCGAATTGTCAAGCATGATATGGGTGAAACTCAAGTTTGTGGTCAACCCCAGAAAATTGTTGCCCTCAGCCCTCATTTACTCGATTTGTTGTTGTCGCTCGATCGTCAACCAGCAGGCTATGCGGAGGTGTTTCCCTTTCATAAAGGGAAATATTTCAATAATCCTAGCCAGCAGATTCCCTATCTGGGCGATCGCATAACGAGTCAGCCGCTCAACCTGGGCAACAGGGACGAACCATCCTTGGAGCGGCTCATTGCACTTAAGCCAGATATGATTTTGGGTGAAGTGGGAAACAATCGACAAGTTTACGGGCTACTTTCAAAGATTGCTCCAACTCTACTCTGGGACGATCGCACGGCGAAAGGGAAATGGCAGCAAAGTATTCGGCAGCTTGCCCAAGCTGTTGGAGACGAGAAGCAAGCCGAGGCTGTCATTACTGCCTACAATCAGCGAATCACAGATGCTCGTGCTGAATTTGCTCCTATCGTTGTAGCTCATCCGCATCTGCTACTGCTAGGTGCGAATCGGCTGTCCAGCGATCTGGCGATCGTGGCGGGAAACGGATATCTTGGTGAATTGCTAGAGGGTTTAGGGTTTCAATTCGTGTCTGCACCCCTTCGGACAAATGTTGCACGAGTAACATCTGTCTCCGTAGAACTGCTACCGCAAGTTGGGACAGCCGATATTATCTTTATTTTGGGGCATGATCTTAGCCCAAATAGACGGAATTTAACCAGTGTTCTGGATAGTCAAACATCAGTTATCCAGCAGGAGTGGAATAAGAATGCGATCGCGCAAACCCTAAAAGCTAGCAAAGAGAATCGCGTCTACTTCGTCACTTACTATCTGTGGAACGGATTAAATGGCCCTATTGGCGCAGAACTTATCCTCAACCAACTTCGTC